>JACQEL010000252.1 GCA_016200595.1 Deltaproteobacteria bacterium | reverse complement strand
TTTCTAGGGAAGTCAAAGTTTGCTGCTGTACACGAATGTTCATAGGCAAATGTCCATGCGGGTTCACGCAAGCGCCTAAGGGGCAGCGGCCGGCGCCGGCGCTTTCGCCGTGCGTGACAGTGCGCGGATGCGACGTTTGAGGGTACGGATGCCACGACGCCAATGCGCGACCTCCTCATGGGCTTGCTTCCCCAGGGCCTCATCTCGTCTGGTCTGGAGCGCGCCGATCTGTTTTTTGAGGTGCACTTTTTCAGCACTCTCGGTCCGCTGCTCAAAAACGATCCCATGGGCTTTGGCGAGAACTTGAATCAGTTCATCTTTTTTCATCCCGGTTACCCCAACCGCACCCGGAACCTTGAGCGCCTCCTCGCGCAGCTTGAGGACATTTAGGCGCAGCAATTCTTTCGCATCCATAACTTATTCCTCTGATGATGACTGTCGATTTGGTTTGAACGTTTTTTTGGCCACATAGAACATCACCACCCCTGCCACAGCGTACATGACGATTCCTTCCACCAATCCTAAGCCACTGGTCAACAGGAAAACCAGAATAACCAGTGCCGTCCCAACAATCGCTACGATCTTCTCGGTACGTTCTTCTCGTTCACGGGTGGCGTCCACATGTGCAGACACAATACCGCCGCACTCAGGGCAGCGGCCTTCGCGTTTGTGACGGAGGATCTTTCCACAATGCGGACAGGGAATTCGTAGAGGGAGGGGCATGGCAGATAGCTCGCTCGCTACACTCGCTCTATGGCGTATGGCCCGCTCGCTACGCTCGCTCTATGGCAGATAGCTCTTGCCATAAGCTATCTGCCATCTGCCATAAGCTATCTGCCATCTGCCATAAGCCATCTGCCAGGATTACTTTACCGTCCAGACATCGCCACGATTGAGGAGCTTATCCAGATCTGCTCCTCCGGATTTTTCCATGGCGTCGCGGATCTGGTGATTCATGAGAGCGTCGAACGTCGGCTTCTCAATCACACGAATCACCCCGAGCGGTGTGGGGAAAGCGGGTGGCGCCATGCGGCTCAAGAGAAACGCCAGAACCGCATCGGTCTCGTCGTGGATCAAGAGATCGGAGACGCCAATGCCGTTCCCCAAGGTAACGACTTCTGGAGTCAGCCCATTGAGGCGGATACCGCGGTCTTTGTTCTTACCAAAAACCATCGGCTTGCCGTGTTCCAGCATCAACTGGGTATCAGCCTTGGTTTCTTTATCGGTCAACGAGGCGAAGGCACCGTCGTTATAGACGTTGCAGTTCTGCAGGATCTCGACGAAGGTCGCGCCTTTGTGCTCAGCCGCACGCTTGATGACCTCTTGCTGATGTCTGGTCTCAACATCGATCGTGCGAGCGATAAAGGTGGCATCCACGCCCAACGCTAACAGCAAGGGGTTGAGCGGATGATCGGCCGAGCCCACGGGCGTGGACTTGGTCACCTTGCCCAGTTCGGAAGTTGGGGAGTATTGTCCTTTGGTGAGACCATAAATCCGGTTGTTAAACAACAGGATCTTCAGGTCTACGTTGCGCCGCAGGGCATGCATGAGATGGTTACCACCAATGCTCAGCCCGTCGCCATCACCAGTGACTACCCAGACCATGAGGTCCGGACGCGAGACTTTGAGTCCCGTGGCAATCGCCGGGGCGCGGCCATGGATAGAGTGAAACCCATACGTATTCATGTAATAGGGAAAACGGCTAGAGCAGCCGATGCCAGAGATGAACACAATGTTTTCTCTCGGAATCCCCATGTCAGGAAAAACCTTCTGCACCTGGGCCAGGATCGAATAGTCTCCGCAGCCCGGGCACCAGCGTACATCCTGATCGGAGACGAATTCTTTCCGCGTCAATTTTACTGCACTCGCTGTGCTCATACGCTATTCCTCCAGCATCCGCGCGATTTTCGCGGTGATCTCAGAGACTTTGAAAGGTCGGCCCTGGATCTTGTTGAGCCCCACGGCATCGACCAAATACTCAGCGCGTAGCACGCGCAGCAACTGGCCCATATTCATTTCCGGCACCAGCACTTTATCGAACCGGGAAATGACCTCCCCCAGGTCAGGCGGCAGGGGATTCAAGTAGCGCAGGTGCACCTGGGACACCGCCTTGCCTTGTCCTTGGAAGTCTTTCACCCCTGCAGCGATCGAGCCATAGGTGCTCCCCCAGCCGATCACTAGCAGTTTGCCACGCTCTGGACCTTCGACCTTCGTCGGCGGAATCTCCTGCGTGATCTTGGCCATCTTGCGATAACGCACGCGCACCATTTGTTCATGATTGTTGGGAGCGTAGCTAATATTGCCAGTGAGATAATCCTTCTCCAAGCCGCCAATGCGGTGTTCGAGCCCCGGTGTGCCCGGCCGCACCCATGGGCGCGCAAGCGTGTTCTCATCCCGTAAGTAGGGGAAGAAGCCTTGCGGATCGGTACGGAACTCAACCTTAAAATCTGGCAGATCCGCTGCCCGAGGAAGGAGCCAGGGTTCGGAGGCGTTCGCCAGATAACCGTCAGTGAGTAAAATCACCGGGGTCATGTATTTGACCGCAATCCGTACCGCCTCGAAGGCGGCGTAAAAACAATCACCTGGCGACGAAGCAGCAATGACGGGTAGGGGCGCCTCGCCGTGACGACCATAGAGGGATTGTAAAAGATCGGCTTGTTCAGGCTTGGTCGGCATGCCAGTGCTGGGACCGGCGCGTTGGATATCAGTAATAATGAGCGGTAACTCTACCGCCGCCGCCAAACCGACAGTCTCAGCCTTAAGATTCATGCCAGGGCCAGAAGTGGTAGTGATACCGATGGCGCCGCCAAAGGCCGCGCCAAGAGCCGAACCGACGCCAGCAATCTCGTCCTCAGCCTGGAAGGTGTAGACGTTAAAGTTCTTCAGAGTAGACAGATCGTGCAAGACATCGCTGGCCGGAGTGATGGGGTAGCTCCCCAAGAACAGAGGCAATCCAGCCTTCTGCGCAGCCGCGACAAATCCCAGAGCCGTTGCGGTATTCCCGGTAATGTTGCGATACACGCCTGGAGCGATCTGAGCCGGCTTGATTTCGTAGGAAGACGCGAAGATCTCGGTGTTCTCCCCCATATTGTAACCCGCCTTGAGCGCACGGGTATTGGCTTCCATGACCTCGGGAGTGCGCTTGAAGCGCTCTTTGATCCAGTTCAGCGTCGGCTCGATCGGGCGGGTGAACAGCCAGGACACCACACCGAGCGCAAAGAAATTGCGGCTGCGCATGACTGAACGGTTTGGCAGGTTCATGTCCTTCAGCGCGAGCGTGGTTAGCTTGGTGATCTCAACCTGATACGTCTGGTACTTGTCGAGCGACCCATCGTCCAGCGGACTCTTGGTGTATTCCGCTTTTTTCAGGTTGGGCTCATTAAACTCAACCTTATCCAGAATGAGGATGCCATTCTGCTTCAGATCCGCCAGATTGGTCTTGAGCGCAGCCGGGTTCATCACTACGAGTGCGTCAAGATCATCGCCAGGCGTGAAGACGTTCTTGCTGCTGAAATTCACTTGGAAGGCGCTGACGCCATAGAGAGTGCCGGTCGGGGCACGAATCTCAGCCGGGAAGTCGGGCAGCGTGCCGATATCGTTACCGGCGAACACTGACTCAGTCGTGAACTGCATCCCGGTTACTTGCATACCATCGCCGGAGTCACCGGCGAAGCGAATGACTACATTCTCCCGTTCCTGCACAGTTTTTTGCAGGGGGGCTCCTACGGGGTTTGTCGCCATGAACTTTCCTCCTCAGTTTTCCCTCAATTAAGAATGGTGAATACCATAGCGGGCGATGACACAACCACCGGCACCATACCCTACGTTCTCTCTTATTACAAGTTCAGGGTCTTTCACCGCGCGAGAAAACACTCATATCTGTAGGGAGTTACAGAAAACGGAGCGAGAACGGCAAGATCGCCCAGACCCGTTCACGCGTCCACCACCACGGTGTCAGCTGAGCCCGCGGCACTAAGCGCGTCAACGCAGACAAACGCCAGAACGAGGGCGGTTTGGGAATACGCTCGATCACCACCGGCCGCTCAGCCGCAAGGCCCGCACGTAGTTTAGCTTCTGCCAGGGCTTCCTCAATGCCGCCCATAGCATCGACCAGCCCACGTGTCCACGCTTGTCTGCCACTCCACACGCGGCCCTGCGCACTCAATTCGACAGCCTCAGCCGTGAGAGAACGGCAACGCGCAACTTTCTCGACAAAGTCCTGGTAGAAAGCTTGCACCTCGAAGGCCAAGCGCTCGCTCTCAGTCGGAGCAAAGGCGATATAATCAGAAAACAAGGCGGCGCGCTGACCACGCGTGAGAATCTCTTTCCCGACGCCAAGACTGGTATACAAATCGCGCAGCACCGCCTTGCCGGCAATCACGCCGATCGAGCCAGTAATCGTCCCTTCCTCGGCAAAGACCTTATCCCCAGCTAAAGCCAGGTAGTAGCCGCCTGACGCGGCGACATCTCCCATTGAAACAATCACTGGCTTACGCTCGCGCGTCCGTAACAACTCATGCCACATCAAGTCCGAAGCCACACCTGAGCCACCGGGACTCGCCACGCGCATCACCACCGCCGCAACAGTGTGATCCTCACGCGCACGTTTCAGGTCACGGGCAAAACTGCTAGAGCCAACCGCGCGCGGCCCCTCCGGGCTGTCCAGCGTCTCTCCCCGCTTAATAGGACCACCAACCGTCCAAGGCAATTTTGCTGGGCTCAGTTCTCAACAAGTGACGCCGCAATACACGCGCGCGCCGGTGCCGGTACGCTCCGGCTTCAATGAGTTGGATCGGGCCAATCTTGGCTTCGAGCAGCGCGGGAACTTCATCTTCATAGGCTACGTGATCGACGAGCCCGGCAGCGAGCGCTTCACGGGCCAAGAAGAGTCCCTGATCGATCAACTTTTGTACTTCGGCTTTACTCTTACCGCGCGCGCTAGCAATGTCACCCATAATTTGATCATACAGATCATCCAGCAACCCATCTAACATCTCACGGTGCGGACCGGACATTGACTGGCGAGTAAAGGGTTCACCCGCGCTTTTGTATTGCCCGGCTTGCTGCACCTGGGCTTGCACGCCGAGTTTATCGAGCGCTTCCTTGAAGAAAAGGGTCTCAGCCGCAAGGCCAGTAACCGCCAAGTGCCCCGCTGGGGCTA
>JACQEL010000251.1 GCA_016200595.1 Deltaproteobacteria bacterium | reverse complement strand
TGTTAGTATCTGCACTGCATTCATGTAGATCTCATCGACATCCGGCCGTTCTTCACGATCAACTTTAATGTTAACGAACAGGTCGTTCATCAGTGCAGCAATCTCTTCATTTTCGAACGATTCATGCTCCATCACGTGACACCAGTGGCAGGCCGAGTATCCCACGCTAAGGAGAACTGGCTTGTTCTCAGACTTTGCTTTAGCAAAAGCCTCTTCTCCCCAGGGAAACCAGTCCACCGGATTATGGGCATGCTGGAGCAGATACGGGCTCGTCTCGTGAGCGAGACGGTTGGTAAATGTATGGTCCATGCAAGGATCCTTTTCTGGCTGGTGAATTCTTATCTACTTACTACTGACGACCCTCTTCGCCTCTTCTATCTCCACCGGTGCATGCGTGCACAAAGCAATCGCCCCTTTTCCCTACTCCTAAAGATGATAGATCCGTTTTGCCTCTGTTCTCAGTTCCTCACGAAATTCCGGATGCGCAATCTCGATCAGCGCCGCTGCGCGTTGCTTAAGGCTCTTCCCTCGCAGTGTAGCGACGCCGTACTCGGTCACCACGAAATCGACAAACGCCCGCAGCGCCGTCACGACACTGCCGGGCTCTAACATCGGCATGATGCGGGAGACGCGCCGGCCTCTCACCACAGCGCTGGATGGCGTCACAATCACCGAGCGTCCCGGATTACAATAGGCTGCGGTGATGGTGAAAATCGTCTGTCCTCCTGTCCCGGTATACATAAGCGGACCAATCGATTCCGAGCACGCTTGCCCTCCGAGATCTACCGCCATGGCATTGTTCACCGCCACGTAGTTTTTCTGATTCACTAATAGGCGTAAGTCATCTGTATAGGTAAAATCGTAGAGCTCGAAATTTGGATTGCCGTCAATAATAGGAAGTTCATCCGGTAAAGCGCCGATGACAGCGCTCGCGACCGCCTGTCCGGGGTTCACGGTTTTATACTTGCCATTGATAACCCCCTTCTGTACCAACCGCGCTATCCCTCCAGGGATCACTTCCGTATGGATGCCAAGGTCATTCCTATCGCCCAGGTACATGCCTAATGGCGACGACACGCTGCAAAGACCAATTTGAATGGTATCGCCATCATTGATGAGTTCATTAGCCACCAGGGTACAAATCACTTCCGTTGCCGCAACCTCTTCCTCATTGCGTGCGGTCGCTGGCAGAGCTGCCGGTGGCGCGGTTGGCTCGACAAAGTGGGTGATTTCCGAGACGTGAATGTAATTCTCCCCGCCAGTCCGGACGAAGTTCTCGTACACTTCGCCAATCACTACACGTGCAGCCGCGGCCATAGTTTTGGACATGAAGAGTCCAGTGCCGAAGCTGCAATAGCCCTGCTTGTCTGGTGGAGACACGGGGGTGAGATACACATCGCAGTTGATTCCTGGCGGCAGTTCTTTATGACGGTAGTAAGCCACCGGGATAAATTCTACGCGTCCTGCCATCATAGGCGGACGCGTCGTTACTCCCAGATAAGGAGTTTGTAGGGTGAAAGCCTGCTCTATTCCGGGCTGGTCCCAATCAAAGATCGGTCCGATCACACCCACTTTCACATCGCGCAACTCGTGCTTCCGTGCGAGCAAGGCTTCGCTGAGGGTCACCGGCGTGGCGTGCAGCCAGTTCACCTGTACGGTATCCCCATTACGCACCGCTTTCAGCGCTTCCTGAGGCGACACCAATTTGTTCCCACATCGTTCGCGCCAGTCCATAGAGCCCTCCTTGAAGATCTAGCTCGGAGCATAAACCACGAATACAGAGAAAGCAAAGCCGCAGGGTTCTTCGTTGTCATCAGCCAAGTGCTATGGTATTTGGTAAAATATCACTTCGTGAGGAGGCCCGTATGGAAATCCGCATCGAATACTGCGCGGCCTGAGGGTATGAGCCTGAGGCCGTCAGTCTGACGGAGCAGTTACTTACCGAGTACAAACAGCGCATCTCCCAGCTCATCCTTGTTCCCTATGATGATGGCCGTTTTGAGGTGTTCGCCGATGGCAAGAAGGTCTATTCCAAGAAAGCCACCGGCAAGTTTCCCGAGTACGCTCAGGTGCGTAAAGCTTTATCGTAGGAGTGAAGTTGGAGAGTGGGCTGGTGAAAATTGGCGATAGGGGGAGAGTTTTTCTCGTGCCGACTCTCACGACTTTTGTTCCTGAGACCTGCTCGGTCCCAGGCTCTGCCTGGGACCGCAAGGATCGGGCGGCTCTGCCGCTGCACGAGCGGCCGCCGGCAGGCAGAGCCTGCCATCGAGGGCGTACCCGGGCAGAGCCCGGGTACGAGGGGGGCCGTTCAGGCGCAGAAACGGTCTGGGCGTAGGCAACAAAAACAGGATCTCCTGCCATTCTCAGCTTCTTGGCCTGTCCCATTAACAGCCTCTGTTATCCTATTCAGGATTGAATATTAGGCTTCCTGAAATCGTGCGGGTGAGAGATCCTCAGACCTCAATCCCATTGCAGTCAGGTCTGCTGGCAGATGTCCCTCAACGATAAGTCCCGTCGCTGCCCGCGCCATTGCCGGTGAGGTCATAATCCCGTAGCCGCCCTGCCCTGCTAGCCAAAAAAATCCCGGCAGTAACATATCCCTTCCGACAACGGGAGCTTTGTCCGCCACAAAACTACGGAGCCCTGCCCATTTACGTCTGATGTGCCGAATCGCTAACGTTGAGGCTTTTTCAATCCGCTCAACCGCCAGCGCTACGTCATAATCTTCCGCATAAACGTCACAGGGAGGCATCGGTGTCTCATCAGCCGGCGAGGCCAGAATACGACCAGACTCCGGCTTGAAGTAAAACTGCTCGTCTACATCGATAACCACCGGCCATGCGGAAAGATCACTCTGAGTAGGCCCATCAAAAATGAAGGCCGTCCGCCGCTTCGGCGTCAGGCCGATCGGCCGTGCTCCTGCTATCTTGCCGATCTCGTCACACCATGCTCCCGCCGCGTTGACCACAACCCTTGCACTATATCGCTCATGACCTGCGTGCACTTCCCACCTATCCACAGACCGTGATAGATCCTTCACCTCCGCAGTTGTAACCAGATCACCATTGCGGTGTCTGAAATTCTTAAGAAATCCTTGATGAATAGCATGCACATCCATATCCATCGCTTCAGGCTCGAGGACCGCGCCAGCTAGATATTCCTCCCGCAGCACAGGACACAGCCGTTTTGCTTCAGCCCGATCTACAGCATGGATACTAGGGACCGGTTTTCGGGCTTCACTGAGCATGGTCGTCAGTGTTTCTTGCTGCTCTTCCCGGGCAATCCACAACACCCTTCGTGGTGAAACCAGCGGGGATGAGGTAAATCCGTCCGGCGCATTCTCA
>JACQEL010000028.1 GCA_016200595.1 Deltaproteobacteria bacterium | reverse complement strand
TGGCAGGTTTGGCTCAGGCGTGAGACTGGCGAAACTGCACCACTACCGTCTGGCTGGTGTGATTGTATCGCAGAGCCTTGTGGGGTATATCCCGTGCAGGGCTTGCGGTCTATGCGTCCGCTCATTTACACGACAGACCTCGGTCCCAGTGACTATCGTACCGCGTTGCGGATGCAGCACGCTTTGCATACTCGCTGCCGGACAACCAGAGAAAACGTGCTCATGCTGACCGAGCATTATCCCGTGGTAACCTTGGGATATCGTTGTCTGAAAGAGCAACTGCGGCTTCCGGCTACGGAGCTGACGGAGAAAGGGATTACCTTGGCCGAGGTCGAACGCGGGGATGGAGCGACATACCATGGCCCTGGTCAGCTGGTTGTGTACCCTATTTTTTCTTCCCTGCTGCGGCCCTTCGGGGTCCGAGGTTTTGTCGCGCGTCTCGAAGAGATCATGAGCAGGGTGAGCCATTACTTTGGCGTGGCGGCTGTACGGCGGCCTGAACTACCCGGCATCTGGGTGGGAGAGCGCAAACTCGGAGCAGTGGGGATTGCGGTGCGCCGAGGAGTTTCGCTCCATGGCTGTGCTTTGAATGTGAATCTTGATCTGCAGCCATTCGCCTATATTATCCCCTGCGGGTTGTCCGATACGGCGGTGACAAGCTTAAAGAACGAGCGAGGGATGCCGATCACTATGTCTGAGGTTGTACTGCAGACACGCCGAAATTTTGCAGCAGTTTTTGCTGCGACGTTGGAGGAAATGCCGGATGAGTGGTGTAGTTTTGAGCGAACGGCAAGCGCGAGTGCGCTGGATTACCATCAATCGCCCCGAGCGGCATAACGCGCTTGATCGTGAGACCATCTTTGCGCTCAAAGACGCGGTTTCTGAGAGCGCTGACGATGAGGAGAGCCGAGTCGTCGTGCTGACTGGCGCCGGTCGGGCGTTCTCCTCTGGAGCCGACTTACGGGCAGGACGCGAAGGCCAATCTGCGAGCAACGAAGATGTCCTTGAGGCTGGTTTCAATGCGGCGATCCGCGCGGTCTGGAATCTCCCCAAGCCGATTATTGCTGCGGTCGGCGGAGCCGCCGCTGGTTTCGGCTGCTCGTTGGCGTTGGCGGCGGATATTCGTCTCGCCTCTTCTGCGGCGCGCTTCTCCCTGATCTTTGTGCAGCGCGGGCTGACCCTGGATGGTGGGGCCAGTTATTTTCTGCCGCGTCTCGCCGGGTTGCGAGGGATGGAGATGGCGTTGACTGGAGAGCTAGTCACGGCCGAGGAAGCGCTGCGTCTAGGATTAGTCAACCGCGTGGTTCCGCAGGAAGAGTTTCGCGCACAGGTCGCCGACTACGCCGAACGCTTGGCGAAGAACGCGCCGTTGGCCCTGGCGGCGATTAAGGCCTCGATCCATCGTGCCTTGGGGAGTAGTTTAGATGAAGTGCTCACCTATGAAATGACCGAACAGCGACGTATGAGTCGCACAGAAGATTTCCGTGAGGGGGTGACTGCTTTTCTGGAAAAGCGCGAACCGGTGTATAAAGGAAGATGAAGGATACCTACGTGACAGCGCGGTTTTTTATTGTTGGCGATATGCATGCCTGTCCTCAGGAACTGGAAGCGCTCCTGACCGCTCTCGCGCTCCAGCCTGAAGATCAACTGGTGTTCCTCGGGGATTATGTCGATCGCGGACCGGGTGCCCGTGAACTCGTGGATTTGCTGCTGCGCATGCGAGACGACGCGGTCTGCGCCATGACCTTCCTCAAGGGCAACCATGAAGATATGTTTCTCGACTTCATGGGCTATGGGGGGAACTATGGCGAGGCCTTTCTCCTGAATGGTGGCGTAAAAACGCTGGCCAGCTATGGCTGCACGCCTTTCATGGACCCTGCGGCAATTGTCGCACGCGTGCCGGAAGCGCATCTGACCTTCTTTCGCAATCTTGATCTCATGTGTCCTGTCGGTGAGGTCTTGTGTGTGCATGCTGGGATCAGTGCCCTGCGGCCACTCGCGGAACAGGATCCCGAAGACTTACTGTGGATTCGCCAGGAGTTCATCGATAATCCCCACCCTCTCCCTTACACCATCGTGTATGGCCACACGCCGCAACGCGAGGTGAGATTCGACTTGCCGTATAAAGTCGGCATCGATACCGGTTTGGTCTATGGGGGAAAACTGTCTTGCTTAGAGATCACTGAGAAGAAGCTCTTCCAGGTAGGGAAAGGCACCCGCAAAGTCAAAGTGACTGACATCGCCGAGCCCTGGGCTGAGATGCTAGCGCGGACTCGCCCTCCATCATAACTCCCTACCAGATTAGCCCGCTCCTGCCAGACAGCGGGCGTGCGCCTGGGTATGTCACTGGTTTTTTGTTGATCCCTGCTATATGCTAACCGCGCTTTTGCCTTGAGCGACAGGGGGATTACGGCTATGGCAGAATCTGTATCTTTCTTTGGTTCAGTGCGGCGGTTCTTTCGCGATTACCTGTTGGTGATGGAAACCCGCGGCTCGTTCGGACAGCTCGTGCAGCAGGCGACTGAAGATGCGGCCTTACGACAGCGGCTCTTGCAGTCACCCAAGCAAGTGCTGGCCGAGGCTGGGATCACCTTGCCTGAAGGCATTGAGGTGGAGATTCTGGAAAACACCGATAAGGTCATTCATTTGGTGCTGCCTCCTTTAGTCGAATCGGGTGAGGCAGAAGGAGGACAATAATGGCAGCAAATCCTGTGAAACAGGCCATTGTACGCGCGTGTACTGATGCCGCGTACCGCGCACGTCTGCTCAGTGATCCTCGCAAGGCACTTGCCGAGGAGGGCATCGAAGTACCGGCAGACATCGAGGTACGGGTACACGAGAACACGGATAATAAGATTGTGGCAGTGCTCCCTGGGCCGCAGGCTGCCGAGTTGCGCGAACGCACGAAACAACTGCCCAGTGGTCCGGTGGTTGACGTTCCTTCTGGCCTAGGCCTTGAATGGCAGCAGACGGCTCTTATTGCCACTGGCCGGATTGATACCAACACCGCGCCAGCACTGCGACGTGAACTGCTGCGGGCGTTCACCGACGTTGATCTCGTGCTCTCTGGCGTGACTTTCTTAAGTTCGCCGGGGTTAGCAGCCTTGTTGGCAGGGCAGAAACATCTGGCCACGTACGATAGCCATCTGCGGCTCTGCGATGTTCCGGTAGAGATCCGTAATGTCCTGGAAATGGTAGGATTCCTTGATCTCTTCGAGATTGTGAACCGCAGTAGCTTAGATGATCCTTACGTTGCTGCCTTAATGGCCATGCCGTTTCATTGAAACGACTCCATCCTGTCGGTCTTGCCAGGCCATGAGGAATTGGGCTGAGATTGCGCTCAGCTGCGGACATAGCAGGGGAGTTGCTGACGGCAGCATGCTCCCCTGGAACTGAGACGGCTGTTCCCAGAACTAGTGCTTAGTCAACTTGATTTCTCAATACTGGGTTGCGGATACAGATGGCGCAGCTTGATGCGGGACGCACTGGTGGTGAAGTGCCAGTTGATTGTTGTGGAGTGGGCATTCCGGGTCGTCTGCCATGCCGCTACAGCATCGCTCAACAGTGGTTTGGAGGCAATCCGCCGATTCGTGCACTGGCGTGCCAGCACGGAGAGTTCGCATTCGGCGATATTGAGCCACGACCCATGCTCGGGAGTATAATGCCATTCAAAGCGTTGGGCCAGTCGGCGGGCTTCTGCTGGCGCAAACCGTTCATACAAACAGTGGAGGCCATGCGTATTTAAGTTGTCGACCACCAGCACGATCGTCTTGGCCGTCGGATAGAGGGCATCGGCAAGGTCACGCAGCAATTCGGCAAAGTCCACGTTGCACCGCCGCTCCGTCACTTTGACTCCCCGGCGCCCGACCAGCGGTTCCACCCACAGGAAGAGATTCGCCGTCCCTTCGCGATGATACTCCGAATCCTGCTTGCGGGCCTGTCCGCAGTGCGCGACAATCGACGCCCGCACTTCCGCATGCAACTCCTTGGACTTCTCATCTACGCAGACCACCGGGGTGTGGGGATCGTAGGGCCGCGCATAGACATCTAGCACGTCTTCCATCTTGGCCACAAACCTTGCGCCTGCTTTGGGGATGCACCATTCTTTGACGTGCCAGGGTTTCACTTCGTTTTTTTTAGGGCGTTGCCCACTGCCGTATGCGAAATGCTCTCCACGTGTTCCAATCGCACCAGTTCACCGGCCAGCAAGCGCAACGTCCAGCGTGCCTGCCCTGCGGGTGGATCAGAGCAGGCTAGCACCACGAGATGGGCTTCCACTTCTCCCGTGAGCTTGGGCTCTCGTCCTGGTCGCGGCTTCTCCCCCAGCGCCGCCGCCAATCCCTGCTGCGCGTAGCGCCGCCCTGTGGCCGAGACCGTGGTCACGCTCGTTCCCAGGGCTGCTACAATCTCGCCCTGCTTGCGCGGCTTCGGCCCCTCCACGTCGGCCATCAATAGTATTTGCGCACGCTTGATCACTCGGACTCGATTTACCCCTCCACGGACCATGCTTTCCAAGGCTTTGCGATCCTCGGCGGTCAGCCTGACTTGTAGTGGCTTGCTCATGCTCCATGTTTTACCCCAGCTATCAACTCTTTAGAATTCTGCTTTACTGACCACTAGTGAGGCCGAAAGTCATTGTTCGGCGTGTGGTCCCCCGCCAGCCAGCGCTTCAGGGATTCGTGCGCATGCCCTAGCTGATTGGCGTTGATTTGCTCCACCTCTGCATGGTCGACGGTGAACTCCAGCCGTAAGTTATTGGGATCAGTCACATACAGCGACACGCAGTAGCCGTGATCAGTCACGCGCACCGTATAGCCATTGGTCTCAAGCCGCTCCTTGATACCCTGCTGGGTCTCGGCATCGCACTCAAAGGCAATATGGCCGGGCGATTGTAGATCCACCGGCTGTTCGTCCTGGTCCGCGTACTGGAAGAACGCCAGGGCGCTCCCATCGCCGAACGCGAAGAAGGTGTGACAGTACTCGCGGCCAGTGGACGGTGCCTTCTCTGCCCAGGTGGCCACCAGTGGCGCGCCAATAAGGTCCTCGTAAAAGTGGCGCGTGGCTTCTTGATCACGCGTCACCCAGGCGGCGTGATGCAACCGCCGCGGTCGGCTTGCCTGCACGCGGATTGCTGAAGGAGAGGTTCCTATAGTCGTTGCCATTGTTCTGCCTCCTTGAAATGCTCTACAGGCGCATATGCTTGAGCCTGAATATACGTTGGCGTCATTGTCGAAGCAAGGAAAGGACTGCTCGAGAGGGTCAAAGCGAATTGACGCGGTCTCCACAGGAGTTCGCCAGACGCATTGCATTAACATACTTGCGGCCCTCCTCTATTCCTCACATACAAATCTTGCTGCAGCTAAACCGGAATGCACAACATTAGGACACTGTTCGTAGCTGCAGGGGTAGGGGCGAAGCATTTGCGTGTCAGGGTCCCCACGGCGTTGGTCTATACCGGGCAAATGCTTCGCCCCTACGGTGGACAGGCGCTAGT
>JACQEL010000250.1 GCA_016200595.1 Deltaproteobacteria bacterium | reverse complement strand
CCCGTGACGGACTCGCTCCAGGGCTTGGTCTGGGTAACCACGACACCAGAGGGTCTCCGCCGCATAGACCAGCACCATTGACCCTGGGTCTTGTCCCATATGGTAGGCTAGGTCGCGGTGGTGCTCGGGGTTGTAGAAAGTCCCAGCTTGGTCAAGATGCGCTTGCGCGGGGGCGAACTCTCCGCGCCAGAGCAAGGTTGCCCCCAACACTAAATGGACCACGAGGGACAGGGTGGCATCCTGGTGTCTGTGGGCGACGGCGAGGAACTGTTCTCCGAGGGCGAGCGTCGCTGCGTGATTCCCTCGCACTCCGTTAAATGACCCCAGCCCAAACAGGACTTGCGCGACCTGGAACGGCTCCCCCACCTGCAGACACAGACCCCGCGCTCGGGCGTAGGATTGTTCCACTTCGGCGGCAGCATACCCCTTCGTGGCCATTAACGAAGCACCGAGACTAAGGTGGAGGGTGAGTTCTTGGCGGGCTCGGGCGGCGGTGTCCGGCAGACTCCCCAGCCAGGCTAAGGCGGCTGTCACGTGGTGGACCGCTTCCGCGTGCGCCGACTGCCGCGCCGCTTGCTGTCCCGCCAGGCTGAGATACTCGACGGCTTTCTCAGTGTTCCCACTCCGACTGTAGTGGTGTGCCAGTGCGCTATAGTGGTCGTCCAAGGTGGCCAGGTTCAGCGCTTCAATCGCCCGCGCGGTTTGCTCATGCAGGACCTTGCGCCGCTCCTGCAGCACTGTGCCGTAGGCCACCTCCTGGGTGAGGGCATGTTTGAAAATATACTCGCTCTCGGGAAACGCGGGCTGTTCGTAGAGAAACTCTTTGCGTTGGAGCGAGGACAGAAGCCGATAGAGTTCCTCTTCAGGTTGCGGCAGGACGAGGCGGATGAGGCTCAAGGGAAACTCTCGTCCGATCACCGCGAGCTGTTGGAGCAGGGCTTTCTCGTCCGGGGCGAGCCGGTCGATACGCGCGGCCAGCACCCCTTGGACGGTTGTCGGAACATGCAACGTTAGTGCGTGGTGCGTGAGCCGATAGCTGCCACGGTCACCCACTAAGACGCCTTCTTCGGCCAGAGTCTGCACCACTTCTTCCATAAAGAACGGGGTGCCTTCAGTGCGTTCGACCATGAGTCGCTGAAGCGGCCTGAGACTCGCATCGTTCCCGAGCAAAGCCCTCAGCAGTTCCTCGGCGTCTGCTTTGCCCAACGGCGCCAACCGCAATTGCGTGTAATAGGTCTTCTGCCCCCACCCGTGCCGATACTCGGGGCGGTAATTGGTCAGCAGTAGAATCCGCGCGCTGGCTACACTCTCGCTCAGCACGTCCAGAAACCCTTGCGTTTCACTGTCGATCCAGTGCAGGTCTTCAAAAATCAGGATGAGCGGTTGCTTGAGACTCTCGCGCAGCAAGAGTTTCTTGAGCGCCGCAAAGGTGTGGCGGCGGCGCAGCTGCGGGTCCATCTGCGGCAGGCTCGATTGCGGATCGTCAATGCCCAGGAGGACAAACAGATAAGGCAGGGTCTCTTCCAACCCTTTGTCGAGCGCCAAGACGTGGCCGATGATTTTGGCCCGCCGTTGTCGTTCGTCATCCTGCGGTTGGATCTGGAAGTAACTTTTCAGCAGTTCGATCACCGGCAGATACGCTGAGGCTTTGCCATGCGAGACCGAGTAGGCTTCTAAGACGAGAGCGCCTCTGAGCGACGTGAGCTTGAACTCATACAAGAGGCGCGACTTACCTAACCCCGGCTCGCCCATCGTCCCCACGATCTGGCCGTGCCCCGCCGTGGCTTGCTCTAAGGCCAGGCGGAGTTGCTCCAACTCCGCCTGGCGCCCGACAAAGCGGGTCAGCCCCCGCCGGGCCGAGACTTGCAGCTTCGTGTGCAGCGGCCCCGCGCCCAGCACTTCGTAGACATGAAGCGGCCCCTCCATCCCTTTGATTTGTGTCTGGCCCAAATCTTTGAAAACAAAATAGCCGTCCGTCAGGCGGTGCGTGTAGGCAGTCACCAGAATAGAGCCCGGCGCCGCCAATTGCTCCATCCGCGCGGCCAAGTTCGTCGAATGACCCACAGGCACGTAATCGGCGTGGAGATCATCCTTGTGAATGGAGCGCACCACCACTTCGCCGGTGTTCAGCCCTACGCGCATCAGCAAGGGCGGCTGCCCCTTTGCTCGTAGCGTATCGGCATACCGGCGCATCTCGTCCTGCATGCGCAGCGCCGCGTACAAGGCACGCTGAGGGTGATCCTCATGCGCAATCGGTGCGCCGAACAAGGCAAAGATCCCGTCTCCTAGTGCTTGGGCCACATAGCCTTCATAGCGATGCACGGCATCCATCATCACTTGTAAAGCTGGATCAATAATCGCGCGGGCTTCTTCCGGGTCGAGCCCTTCGATGAGGGCCGTTGAGCCTTTGAGATCAGCAAACAGGGCGGTGATCGTCTTACGCTCCCCGTCACTGACACCCCGCGCTTCCAGCGCCGCTTGCTCGGCCCGGATGCGTTCAGCGAGGTGGGGAGGAGTCCACTGTCCGGGGGCCGCAGTCTGGGGGCTGGGTGTTGGGGGCTGAGGACTGGCAACTGACGACTGAGCACTGACAACTGTTGGTCCGCCCACCCACACCAGCACCTTGCCATTCTCATCGAGCGCTTGCCGTTCAGCCTCGATCAGTTCGTCCTTGAGGCCCTCAAGGAAATGGTCGTCAAGGTTGAACCGGACCTTCAAGGCCTGGTATGAAAGCCGGCCTTTGCGCTGCAACAGCTCCCGGACCTGGTCCAACACCTCATCGAAGCTCATACGCAGCCCTCATCGCCCTATGTCGAGGAAAATAAAATTGTCTTAGTGCAACCTGGCTCTTCCAGCTTGCAACGCTACTCGCTCTTGCGTCCGTTCGGGGTTGTTAAATTCAAGCAAGCGAGCCGTCGCACGCCCCTCCGAGGTCTGCCCGCTGATCGTCCCATCTGCGTTGAACCGAAAGTGCTCCTCCCATTTTTGCGTACGGGGGTTATAGAGTGGCGTAAGCTGGCGGCTCTGGGGATCGAAGGAAGCGATATTGGGACCTTTACGTTTGTTACAATCCAAGCACGCGTAGGCGAGATTTCCTGACTCGGTCGCACCGCCATGTTGACTAGCAATGATGTGATCGATCTCGAAAGGGACAAAATCTGCCTCTTCGGGCAGCCGACAATATTCACAACGCCCTTGAGCCCGATCTCGTACTTGCAGGCGTAGGGCTCGGGTGTCTGGCGTGGCCATTATGCCTGCGCCTTAAGATCCTGCAAAGCCCGGATCTTGAACTTCCGGATCAAGTGGTTGAGACGCTCGTACGCTTCCAATTCCGCCGACTCTGCCGCGGTGAGTCGGCTCGCACGATTCTTTGCCAACAGTTCGCTAATTCGCTCCTGCACGGCAGGGGTAGGCTTAAAGTCCACCATCTCTTGGGGTGAGGGATTGCGCATCAAGAATTCCAACACGTAGCGATAGACTTCAGCAGGCAGCGGTGCAGGTCCGCTAAGCGCTTGTTCTAATATCTCAGGCAGGCGGTCACGGAGTGACGCGAGCCGTTCGGCGAGGGCGTCTGGCACTTCGATGGTAATCTGGGCCATAGAATCTCTCCTCAGGTCTTTTTTCGTCGTACTGGCAAGGGAGTACCGTGTCAAGGCAGAAGAAAGTTTAGGGTCCAGGTGCCAGGTCTTCGGTTGTGCAATTCCGAATTTTCCACTGGTTATGAGGGGGAAGCTCCTATCCTCTGTTGCAAAAACTCCAATACGATCCGGTTAAACTCCTCTGGTTTCTCGAAGTACGCCGAGTGCCCTGCTCCTGGAATTTTTACAAAGAGCGCCTGGGGAATCTGGCGCGCCACCCGCTCCACCAACTGGGGCGGAAGCAGGATGTCTTCCTCACTGGTGAGGAACAGTGTCGGGATCTGCTGCTCTACAATCGGCTCGACGTGATGCACGAGTTCGAGTTGTGCTCCCAAGTTTGCTGGACGCCGAACGTTCCAGGCGGTGATCTGCTGGTAGAGAAAAGCGCGGGCGGGCTCGCGGTGGGAAAAATCTTTTGTATAGGCGCCTGCCCAAATCTGCCGGGGATGCCAGGTTTTGAGGAGGTCCAGATGCCGGTCTAGCTCTGGGTCTCTAATCCCGCCAGTCGAGTTGGTGAGCACCAGCGCACTCACGCGCTCAGGATAGACCTCGGCAAAGCCAATCGCCGTCCAGCCTCCCATAGATTGACCGACGATCGCCGTCTGGTGGATTCCCAGGTGATCGAGCAACCCCACCAGATCCTGCGCGTAGGCCGCCGCGCCCGGGTCGTCGGCAGGAAGATCGCGGGTGGCCCCATGCCCGCGGTGATCGAAGGTGAGACAGGTGTACGCCTGTGCGAACGCCGGGACCTGTTGCCACCAGCTCAGGTGATTACCACCACCAGGATGGGCGAGGACCACAACCGGTCCCTGCCCGTGTATCTCGTAATACAGGTTGATACCGTTGGTTTCGACAAATGGCATAGAACCTCTGTAGCTGCCGTTTTCATTCCTATCGCTACGTGCGCAGTGGCCGAAAAAAGGCGCGGACGTCCTGGATCAATTGCTCCGGCTCTTCCATGGGCGCGAAGTGGCCACCCGCCGTCATGACGGTCCAGCGTTTGAGATTGTAATATTGCTCAGCCCAGCGTCTGGGCAGGATGAGCAGCTCTTTCGGAAAGATCGCGATACCAGTGGGCGCTTCGATCAGCGGGGTCCGCGTATGCGTCGGCGTCCAGGGACGGTGACGGGCTTCGTAATAATAGCGCACGGACGTGACAAAACTTTCAGTTACCCAGTAAATCATCATGGTAGTGAGCAAGTCATCTTGGGAAAACCGTCGCTCCACATCTCCCCCACAGTCACTCCAGTTGCGCCGCCGTTCCAGAATCCACGCACACAGCCCGACCGGCGAGTCGTGTAACCCATACGACAGCGTCTGCGGGTCGCTGGTCTGCACCGCGAGATGGCTCACGATGGTAGGCGAGACTTCTTGAGTGCGCGCATACCACTGCTTCTCATCGGCGCCGTACTCGTTCTCCGCCGGCAGCCCTCTTCTGGAGAGAAAATCCAGTGGGACGGCGAGATTGAGATGCATACCGACGAGCGACTGCGGGTACTTATGGCCTAGTTGGGAAGTGACCAGCGCGCCCCAGTCACCGCCTTGCGCGGCAAACTGCGTGTAGCCGAGCACCTCGTGCATCAAGGTGGCCCACAGATCTGCCGTGCGCCAGAAGTTGATGCCCGGTGTAGTGAGCGGGGTGGAAAAGCCGAAGCCGGGCAGCGACGGCACGACGACGTCAAAGGCGTCGGCAGGGTCACCCCCGAACGCCGCCGGGTCGGCGAGCGGACGGATGACTTTGTGGAAATCCCAGAACGTCCAGGGCCACCCGTGCGTCAAGATGAGCGGCGTTGGCTTAGGACCCTTGCCAGGTTCGTGGATGAAGTGAATGGGAACGTTATCGATGGTCACTTTGTAGTGGGAAAAAGCGTTCATCGCCTGCTCGTGCTTGCGCCAGTCGTACCCGTCGCGCCAGTACGCCACGAGCTCTTTCAGGTACGTGGCGTTGGTGCCGTACTGCCAATTGTCATTGGCAAAATCATTCGGCCAGCGCACGCGGGCGAGTCGTTCGCGTAAATCGCTGAGCGTGGCTTCAGGAATGGCGATAGTAAACGGAGTTTTCTGCATGCAGGATGCCTCCACTAAATTTGGCCTGACTGTACTTGAACTAGACGCACATTGGCAAGTTCGGTCGGTTCTATGGGTGCATAGCAATGTTCTGGTCCGGTGCGGCAGAGCCGCGGCCACCCTGCATACCCAGGCAGAACCTGGGCATGAGCAAGATGGGTGCATAACAAAATCTTGGCTCTTCGGGAGAAGCCTACCGCTGGTAGGGGGATACGGCAGGCCGTGCCCCAGTGACCACTTCAGCTAATGACCTCCGGCGCGGGCACTCGGGTCCCTTCTCCCCGTGTGGGAGAAGGTCAGGATGAGGGGGTGTAACGGCTCGAGTTCAGCCGGCGGCCCCCTCACCCTAGCCCCCT
>JACQEL010000249.1 GCA_016200595.1 Deltaproteobacteria bacterium | reverse complement strand
GCAACTGGTCAACGAATTCATCTCGCACTTTCAGCAGATGCTCAGCATAGTCACGCGCCGCGTCCACATCGTGGATCGAGCAGGGCCCGACAACCGCTAACAGACGGCGATCTTCTCTCAGAAGAATAGCCCGGATAGTGTCGCGGGTGGTTGCTACGGTCTCAGCTATACGTTCAGAGATCGGCAGTTCGCCCTTGAACTGCGTAGGGGTAATCAACGGTGAGGTGTCAACAACGTGCAGGTTATTGGTTTCACGCATATCTTATAGCTCCCTCACTCCGTTCGCTGTATAGCCATACGCTAAATGCTATTCTCGCCACGTTCCACGTACGACTGTGCCAGTCTGTTTTTCCAGCTCCTTGACCGTTGCCAGCACATCCTCTTTCGCGTAGCCATTCGCTTGATAATTACGGATCAACTCCAGAGCCGCCGTCCCCATTTTCAGCGGCACGTCGAAGTCCTTCGCCAGGGCAGCCGCGAGACTGATGTCTTTGCTCGCCAGGTCAATGGTAAAGGTGGGCGCCAGGCGGTCACGTAAGATCGCCCGCGTGCCTGACTCCCAGACAAAACTGCCGCCGCTACTCGCCTTCACTGCCTGCCAGAGGATATTGGGATCAACTCCAGCTTTTGTTCCTAAGATGAGCGCTTCTGCGGCTCCCATCATGTGGATAAAAGCCAACATGTTATTACATAACTTCACGACGTTGCCGGTGCCGACGTCGCCACAGTGAAAAACGTTCGAGCCGATGGCTTTGAGGGCCGGTTCATATTTGTCGTACACCGCTTTCTCCCCGCCCACCATGATCGCCAGCGTCGCATTGCGCGCGCCGCGCACACCGCCGCTGACGGGCGCATCGAGAAAGGTCACGCCTTTTGCCTTAGTCTTCTCCGCCAGGCTCCGCACGACCGTCGGCGAATTTGTACTCATGTCGATAATGGTGCCGCCACTGCGCATCCCGGCTAGCACCCCGTCCTCTGCCAACACCACTCGCTCGACATCTGCCGGCATAGGAAGGGACAGGAACGTCGCTTCGACTCCAGTGGCTGCCTCTTTAGGGCTGTTGACCCAGGTTGCGCCAGCTTCCTCCAAGTTCGCCGCAGCCTCACGCTTGATGTCATGTACGAGTAGCGAGTGTCCGGCTTTACTAAGATTGAACGCCATGGGATTGCCCATATTACCAACACCGATAAATCCAAATTTCATTGGGTCCTCCTTATTCTCTAAACCAAATCAACGGTTCAACATCCAGCTTGAGAAGAGTTCTTGCAAGGGAGCCGAGCGCTGCACGAGCATTTCTCTAACCTGAGACGGCAAGGGTACGATCCGGTGGTCTCCGTTCTTGGTATCTCGTAATATCGCTAGATTGTTTTTCATATCTAGATGGTCTCTGTCCAGCCCTAAGGCCTCTGAGGCCTACATGCCCGACCCAAGGGCGAGCAGTACCAGGTCTCGCACGTCACCAGTACAATCGTTCAAGACCTGGCTGATTTTCTTCTCGGGACGGGTCTTTAAGAAGTCTATTCTCTTAGTCGGGCTGAAAGCTGCTCTGAAACGCGCCCTGCAATTTTTGCCTATAGCAGTTTTCAGTGGCGTCACTGTCGTCAAAGATCGCCTGGACTTGCTTCCAACCGGATTCTTGCCGGTAATGGGCGATCAGGGCGGAGGTATCGCGGAGGTACAGCACGAGGTCAGCCTTCGGCCTCACGCTCAGCGATCAATTCCGCCACGCCATCGCGATGAGGGGAGAACTTCCGGCCTGCCCCGAGAAGCTGCCGGGCCAGTTCCCCTCGGTCGGGAATCACCTTTACCACGATCTCGTTTTTTCCCTCAACGGGTTGCCAGTCCAGCTTCCATCCCGGCTTGATACCAAGCTTCCGCGCGACCTCGGCGGGAATGGTGACCATGTTTTTCTTGATAACGGTCGCACTGTGCGAGGCTCGGGAGGAGGCGCAAGAAGAGGTACACTCTCTCTGGGCCGAACGCAGGGCTCCGTACCAGAAAGCATTGGACGAACTCAAGGTGGCAATCAGCGTCATTGTGCAAGGATACGAGGAGAAGGTAGAGGCACTGAGCAAAGAAATTACAAATCTCAGAATGGGAAAACAGGCAGTAAGGAGGAGACATCGTCAGGATAGATAGCGGAATACCTCCGCGCCCAAAGCCAAGTGCTCCGAGCACAAGCTGTTGACGCGCCGGATGAAGAATAACCGTAATTACTCAGCCGCAGAGCGGCGGCTGAAGGTAGGCCGGCCTTTCAAGGCCGGTTGAGGGGAAACAGCACAACCCTCGCGTCGCGCCGCGACGCGCTGAATGCCGCGCTCTCGGCTACAGGCCGTAAACGACCTGCCTACCATCAACCGTCCCTACGGGACGAAAAGGGCTGAGCAGTTACAATTCCTCTCCTTACAGCGGTTTTCATTTGAGCGAGGAGACCGACCGTTTTCTCAGTCGTAGGCCGGGATAAGACCGCAGGTCGTTCCCGGCGTCCTCGTCGCTGCCGGAAACGCTCCGCTTATTCCAGCCTACCTTCTTTCTCTCTTCATGCAAGGGCAAACTGCTGTAGAGAAAAGACACCGGGCACCCCGTGCACAAAAACTTTCTTTCTGTTAAGTCAGTACCACTTTGCAAAGTAGAGCGAGGAGTGTCTATGGGGATTCGCACGGGTCGGGAATATCGCGAGAGCTTGCGGGATGGCCGTACCATCTACGTGAATGGCGAACGTATCAAAGACGTGACTACCTACCCGCCATTCCAAGGAACCATCGAGACTGTAGCTGGACTGTATGATCTCCAACACGATCCCGCCCACCGGTCACTGCTGACGTATCCGTCTCCCACAACCGGTGAGCCGGTGAGTCTTTCGTTCTTACTAGCAGAGACGATCGAGGAAGTTGAGCGCCGCCGCCGCGCAGAAGAGTTCCGCGCAGAAGCAACCTTCGGTCTCATGGGCCGGTTGCCCGACTTCATGAACGCGCTGGTCACCGACGCAGCGGCTGCCCACGCTTTTCTCGGCCAACACGAATCTCGTTTCGGCCAAAACGTGGTGCGCTACTATGAACAGTGTCGTGAGCACGATTGGTGTCTCACGCATACTTTAGTAGACCCGCAGATTGATCGCTCCAAGGGTCCGGCTGAGCAGACTGATCCAGAAGCAGCGTTACATTTCGTGCGAGACACTGCTCGCGGCATCATGGTCCGCGGCGCGCGCATGCTCTCCACGCTGGCGCCATTCTCTAATGAGTTATGGGTGGGACCGTTCTACCCGCGCAAGCGCGGCGAGGAACCGTATACTTTGTGTTTTGCGGTCCCCATGGATACGCCAGGGCTGAAGTTTATTTGTCGCGAAGCTTATGACAGCGGTCGCAGTGCCTTTGATCGACCACTGTCCTCACGCTTTGATGAGGAAGACGCCTTGGCCGTCTTTGATGACGTACTCGTGCCCTGGGAGCGGGTATTCATCAACGGCGACATTGAAGCCTCAAACTACATGCTCGGACGCGCGCCGGGATACACCTTGCTGCAAGCGGTCATCCGTGGCACGGTGAAGCTGCGCTTCATGGCTGGTCTTGCCTGTCATGTGGCCGAGGCGATTGGCCGGACTACGGCTCCCCATGTGCAGGCACAGCTGGGAGAGGTAGTCGCCAATGTCGAGCTGGCCAATGGTTTAATCCAGGCCTCGGCACAGGAAGTGGCGGCGAGTCGCCGCGACTCTCTGCGGGCGCTCGCCGCTACGCTCTGGGTCTTCATCCCCCAAGCGCAGATGCGCGCGGCAGAAGTCATCCGCCAATTGAGCGGGAGCGGTCTCATCATGACACCGACGGAACAAGATTTCCGCAATCCGGAAATCGCTCCCTACTTAGAGAAATACTTGCAGGGGAAGGAACTCGACGCGCGGGCGCGTGTGCAACTCTTCAAGTTAGCGTGGGACATGCTTGGCGAACAGTTCGGCAGCCGTCAGCTTCAGTATGAGTGGTTCTACGCTGGCGACCCGCTTTTCACGCGGGCGCGCTTCTATCACTCACCATCGGTTGCCCAGTATAAAAGCATGGTGGATCGGCTGCTGCAGGGAAAGGCGCTTTGATGGAAAGGGAGATAGGGATGCGGCTACAGAAGAACGTCGCCATTGTGATTTGTCACAGGCTGTCCTCTTCTGGTTGAGACAGGATAGTGAGCGAGGGAACGAACCAGG
>JACQEL010000248.1 GCA_016200595.1 Deltaproteobacteria bacterium | reverse complement strand
GAGCGCATTGAGGCAACTGGCAATGTCCACAGACTTTACACTGCCTGTGAGGGCACGCCGTTGAGCGCGCCGAACGATCTGGTCTTTGATGCCGCGGGCAACTTCTATTTCACTGATCCGGTCCACCGCGATCTCAAAGTACGAGAATCTCTCAACGTCCCGACTAAACGTCAGGGGAGTGTCTATTATGCGACTCCTGACGGCAAGCAGATTCGTCGAGTCCTCACTAACTTACAGCATCCGAATGGCATCGGCCTTACCCAAGACGGCAAGACTTTGCTGGTGGCCGAGACCTTTGCTGCTTCGTTGTGTGCCTTCCACATCCTTGGGCCAGGAGCGCTAGGGGAACGGCGGCCGTTCGGTTCTTTGCCCAAAGGTTATTACCCTGACGGTTTTTGTCTGGACGAAGAGGGCTATGTATTGGTGTGTGGCGTGTTGGGCGGTGGGGTTGTGGTGTTCGACCCTAACGGTGCCCAGATAGAGGTGATTGCTTGCACGGATCGAGCGGTGACGAACGCGGCTTTTGGTGGGCCGAATTATACGACACTCTACATAACCGAATCGGGCCTGGGCCGTGTCGTGACGCATGAGTGGCGCCGGCGCGGGTTAGTATTGTTCTCGGAACGAGGCTAGCAGAAGGAGAACACAGCGTGAGTTGGCAGCCCGAAGTAGACGAACTCAAGCGTCGCGCTGAACTCGCCAAGGTCATGGGCGGGCCGGAAAATATCGCCCGCCAGCACGCGGGTGGCAAATTGACCGTGCGAGAGCGGATCGAACGACTGCTTGATCCTGGCACTTTCCACGAAACCGGTGCTCTGACTGGTAAACCAACCTATGATGAGCAGGGTCGCTTAGTATCAATCACTCCGTCGAACTTTGTACTCGGCTTGGGCCGCGTTGATGGACGCCGTGTCCTCGTCGGCGGTGATGATTTCACCGTGCGAGGTGGCGCCGCCGATGGGTCGATTGGCTATAAGGCTGGCTATGGTGAATTGATGGCACATGAACTGCACTTGCCCATCATCCGGCTGGTTGACGGCTCGGGCGGTGGCGGGAGTGTGAAAACCATCGAAGAGCGCAAGCGCACCTATGTGCCTGGGAACCCAGCCTGGGATGTGGTCGTCGCCTTACTGTCCGAAGTGCCGGTGATCAGTGCTTGCCTGGGGTCGGTGGCTGGCTTGGGGGCGACACCAGCCAACTCTTTGTCGCGGGTCCGCCAGTGGTGGAGCGCGGCGTCGGCGAAGTCGTCACTAAAGAGGAGTTAGGCGGGTCGCAAATTCATGCGCGCGGCAGCGGCGCGGTTGATAACGAAGTCGAGAGTGAAGAGGAGGCGTTTGCCGCGATCCGTCAGTTCCTGTCTTATCTGCCGCAAAACGTCTGGCAATTGCCACAGCGACGACCGCCCGACGATGATCCGCACCGACGCGAAGAGACGCTGCTGTCGATCATCCCGCGCAACAAGCGGCGGGCATACGAGGTGCGGCGGTTGCTGGGTCTCATCCTCGATCGTGATTCATTCTTCGAGATCGGCCGCTACTTTGGACGGCCGTTGGTCACTGGCCTGGCGCGGCTCGATGGGTATCCAGTGGGCGTTCTCGCGAGTGATCCTTTGCAGGGTGGCGGGGGACTCGATGCGCCGGCCAGCGAGAAGATGACCCGTTTCATTGACCTGTGCGATACGTTCCATCTGCCGTGTGTCAATTTTGTCGATCAACCAGGGTTTCTCCTCGGCACGGTAGCCGAGCGGGCGGGCACCATCCGCTACGGAGTCCGCGCGCTGGCGGCGGTCTACCAGGCGACCGTGCCCTGGGTATCGGTCATCGTACGACGTGTATTTGGCGTGGCCGGTGCGGCGCACGGCAATACGCAACGGTTGAACTTTCGTTATGCTTGGCCCTCGGGAAACTGGGGCTCATTACCGATCGAAGGTGGGGTGAGGGCTGCCTACAAGCGAGACATCGAGTCGTCACCCGACCCTGAAGCCCGGCGCCGTGAAATAGAAGCCAAGCTCGACGCCTTACAATCCCCCTTCCGCACGGCCGAGGTCTTCGACATCGAGGAAATCATCGACCCGCGCGACACCCGTCCATTATTGTGTGAATGGGTGCATATGGCTTATGACATTCTCCCCTCCGAGGTCGGCCCGAAGCGGAGAGGATGCAGACCATGAAAAACGGCGAGGTACGAAGCCCTGGGGTCGGAAAAGTCATTGAAATCCTGGTCACAGCTGGTGCACAGGTCGCGGCGGGTGACGAGGTGATCGTCATTGAATCGATGAAGGTAGAGATTCCTGTCACGGCATCGCGTGCGGGCCGTGTCGAGCGGATCGTGGTAGCTACGGGAGATCAGGTGCAGGCGGATGATTTACTGCTCACAATTAGCGTGTGACCGTCTGCTATGAGGGGTGGTATTCTCCTCGACGTACTCACCTCCTCGGGTTCCCTCAAGGCTTCCAGTTCGCTCAAGAAGACGTGCTGGGCGGCTTTGCGCGCGGCCGTGCCAGCGACGCATCTCGGGATGCCCGACAGCTATCGACTGGCTGCCTAGACTCTCTCAGAAAAGGGAACCGTCTGTTTGCTGAAATCTTCGTGCAACAAAGCCCGTGGAGACGAGAAATCGAAAACCGCTACGCTCTCATCCTTTGGGCGAATGGGAGTTGCGCGTGGACAAATTCCGGGTAGTGGTTCAATTTGAAAAAACAGTAACAGGGATGTCATTCTGAGCCGAAGTGCAGCGCAGGCGCAGAATCTCGCCAACCGCCGGACTTCCCATGAGATTCTTCGGCCTCCGGCCTCAGAATGACAAGCATAGGAGCTTTGGCTCAGACGTGAGACTGGCGAAACTGCACCACTACCAAATTCCGCGTTTTCTACGATATTGATACTGAAAATGAAACCGTGCTGCTCAAAGCCGTCGGCGTCAAAATCGGCAACAAACTCTTTATTCGTGGGAAGGAGTTCCCCCTATGAAGACTGTGACTATCTCTCCCCATTCACGGAGTATTCGAAGCCTACTAGCACGAGCGAGCCAAGACAATTTGATCCTCCGTGCCCCTGATGGGCGGGAGTTCATCCTGGCAGAAATTGATGATTTCAATCGTGAGATTGAACTGACCTGTCAGAACAAAGCGTTAATGAAATTGCTAGAGGCACGTTCCAAGCCCCGGAAAAGAATTCCCTTAGCTGAGGCACGAAGGCAGTTAGGATTGACCAAAGCGGCAGCGGCGTGAGCCGTGGGTTAACTCTGCGCTGCACCGCAGAGCCGCCCGGTGGCGGCTCTGCCTGAAGCCGAAAGTCCCGGTTGGGCAGCTCGCGGTGAGCTGGACCGTTAGGCCAATTCGTACTACAAAAGATGAAGAAATCAATCGAGAAAGCGACCTTGGTTAAGCACAGAAAGCTCTCTGCCACGGCGGAAGGCTTGCAGAAGGGGGAAGATTATCCGATCACACGCTTGACCACTCTCAAGTCGCTTTGCGTCGACCTGAAAGGTGCAGCGCGGTTCGCCCTGCACCTCACCACATTCACAGCAGCCGAAGCGGCCCGCTGCGCTCGCCCTCAGCCCGTGGAGGTTACCGCTTGGCGGGCTCATAAAGCGCTTATCACCCGAGCCGTAGGACAACTAGAGAGGTATGTCCAACGATCGACACCGGCAAAGAAAAAATTGCTCTCTGCCCTGTTGGCCGAGGCGCCGGAGGTAAACAAGGAATACCAGCCATCGCGATGGGGAGCGGTGAGCCTTCTCTAT
>JACQEL010000223.1 GCA_016200595.1 Deltaproteobacteria bacterium | reverse complement strand
GGAGAAATCCACGTACTGAACCGACCGGATACGGTCGCGTTTCCCGCGTACCATCGCGACCCCGCGCAAACCCGCGCGCTCTTTCGCGAACGCGGGTGGCGGACCGTGGTGGGCTTTCAGACCCGCAACCCGATCCACCGGGCCCATGAATATATCACCAAGTGTGCTCTAGAAACCGTCGATGGTCTGATGCTGCATCCGCTGGTTGGCAAAACTAAGAGTGATGATATTCCGGCCGATGTCCGTATGCGCTGCTACGAGATCTTAATGGAGAAGTATTATCCCAAGGACCGCGTCCTCCTCTCCGTGTACCCGGCAGCCATGCGCTACGGTGGCCCGCGCGAAGCCATTTTTCACGCGATCGCCCGCAAGAACTACGGCTGCACCCATTTTATTGTCGGCCGCGATCATGCGGGCGTAGGCAACTACTACGGGACCTATGATGCGCAGAAAATCTTTGCCGAATTTGCCCCTGGGGAGCTCGGCATCCAACCGCTCATGTTCGAGAACGCGTTCTTTTCGCAAGTGACCGGTCAGATGGCGACCGCCAAGACCGCGCCGGGCGGGCCGGAAACCCAGGTGAACCTCTCCGGCACCAAAGTGCGCGAGATGCTCAGCAAGGGCGAGTTGCCTCCACCGGAATTCTCCCGGCCCGAGGTGGCCGAGGTGCTCATCGGGGCGATGAAAAAATAACCGCACTGGGGCGCACTAGCGTGCGCCCAGCTCTGCCTGGGAGTTTACTCGTCAGTCACTGCACCAATGCGAATAATCAGCGTGCCGCCTTGGTGCCGACGACCAGCAACGAACACCATGCCATGATTCCGAATAGAAAGGCGCGTATCCACTAAAGGGGTCGGAGTAGTCCCTTCCATCAACATCACTTTTAGTGCTATACGCGCATCAGTGGTGTATTCCGTAGGCACCACCTGGAGAAACCGTCCACCGGGCAAAGAGAAATCTGCCTGCTTCCCCCAATTCACCCGCCGACGCTCTTCCTGGACCAGGCGATACGACGAGAAGCGGAATTCGTTTAACTGCGGTCTAATATCCCGTAACCGGTCATCGAATTCCTTAGAGGAATCCGTCGCTAAGACGGTCTCAATGCGCAGTTCGACCATCTCGCCGGCTATAGCCTGAAACGTGCCCAGCAACACGCTCGCGAAGCAAAACGGGACGAGGCGAGACCTTTTCATGGCCTGTCCCCCTCGTAATCATCCCCCACCCAGATCACCGTTGCGTTCCCTTCTTGTTCGTTCCATAAAAAGACGGTTGCGGTAGAAGAGAGCGACTCGATCTGGGCTTGATCATTGGCTGCCAAGACAGTAGGTGCGGGGTCAGGCAAGGGAAGAGGACTATCTTTAGCAGGCGGGTGGAATACCAGCACAGTCGTGACCAGGAGTGCAGCCGTCGTCGCCACCCATACTGGGGTGCCAGGCATCCAAGCTGGCCGCAATCGCTCGCGCCACAACTGCAGCCACAACCGCCAGGAAGGAGGAGCTTGTTGGTCGATCCTGCTCGCCACGCCCTCCCAAAAGTTCGAGAAGTCACTCTCCTCAAGTTGTTCGCTAACCGCCTGCGCCACCAGCTCCTGTACGCGCTCAAATGCCGCAAGGGTACGCGTACAAACCACACAGCCAGCGACGTGGGAGGCGACCTCGCGCCGGAGGGGACTATCTAACTCATCGTCATGGAACAGAGCAACTACGCGTTCAGAGCGCGGACAAGTATTCATACGAGAGCCGGCCCTTGAGAGGTGTAGGTGAAAAATGAGGGAGAAAAGTGAGAGGGAACTGGAAAAGTTGAGTTCGTGTGAAGCATAGCGTGCGCCGGCAGTGTCAGATTACAAATCGTGACGCAGGAGCGATTGCAGCCGCTTCCGTGCATAATGCAGGCGGCTCATGACTGTCCCTCGAGAGCACTGCAAGATTTCACTGATCTCTTCGTAAGACAGACCCTCAACTTCCCGCAGCAGTATGACGGCTTTGTGGGCAGGCGTCAACTCGGCAATCGCCATGCGAATCCGATCTCCCAATTCTTTATCTTTGACTTGTTCATATGGATCTGAATTCATCGCGGCTGGGGTGGCATCGACCCCGCCGCTTTCCCCGTTTCCTTGATCATCGTCCAGAAGTGGCTGGCGACTCTTTTGCCGTTGGCGATCGATCGCCAAGTTCACAACGATACGATAGAGCCAGGTGTAGAAGCTTGCCTCTTCCTTGAACTGTTGGATGTTGGTGAAAACCTTGGCGAACGCTTCCTGCGAGACCTCTAACGCATCTTCGCGGTCGTGGAGCATACCGAGTGCAATGGCTACGGTCTTACGCTGATACCGTTCCACCAATTCACGAAATGCCTGCCGGTCACCCTCTTTGCACCGCCGGACCAATTCCCAGTCGCTTGATTCCACTGTTCCTGCACATCTTTAGCAGACGTTCCGCAACGCTGATATATTCAGTCGTTGCGCCCAGTGCTTCATGACCTCTGGCGGCTCAGCGGACGGCGTGACCGTCTTGCGCTCTGTGTCTGCTCCAGGCCACCAGCAGATATCGAGGAGAGGATTTTCCCATGAATTTCTGAGAGTCTTGCGCGTCAAAGGTAACAAACAGATTCCTCGTTGTCTAGGAACTTGACAAGCGGCGACACTGGCATTAACAATTGCCTGCTCTGATGAGGGAGAAAGCGGGCAAGAAGATCGCCGCGAACCTGGATGGCTCGTAGGCACCTCCACCTAATCATGATCGAAGTTCAGCATCTTACCAAGCGCTATGGTGACCTCACCGCGGTCGCCGATGTCTCTTTCAGCGTGGCGTCCGGACAAATCCTGGGCTTTCTTGGCCCTAATGGTTCCGGCAAAACCACCACCATGCGGATTATCACCGGGTTCCTGCCGGCGACCAGTGGTACGGTCAAGGTGGCAGGACTCGATATTTTTGACGACTCATTCGAGGTGCGCAAACGGATCGGCTACCTGCCAGAAAATCCTCCCTTGTACAACGACATGACCGTGGCCGCGTATCTGCGGTTTGTCGCACGGATCAAGGGAATGGCCAGGGCTGAAATTGCCGAGGCGCTTGACCGCGCCTTGCTACGCTGTGGCCTCACCACCGTAGCAGATCGTGTGACCGGTCATCTGTCTAAAGGCTTTCGCCAGCGTGTGGGTCTGGCTCAGGCCATCATTCACAATCCCCCGGTCCTGGTACTGGACGAACCCACGATTGGTTTAGATCCTCAGCAAATCATCGAAATTCGTGCCTTGATCAAAGAATTAGCTGGCGCCCACACGGTCGTTTTGTCCACCCATATCCTGCCCGAGGTCGCGCAAGTGTGCGAGAAGGTGGTGATTATTAGTGGCGGTCGGGTGGTGATGGAGGACTTGCTTGCTCACCTGACCCAAGAACAAACTCTTGAAGACGTCTTCCTGCGAGCGATCGCCCAAGAAGAGGTCCACAACGGTCAGCCACACGGTGAGGTTGAGGAGATAGCCGAATGAGAAACGTTCTCACCATTATCGGCAAGGAACTCCGTTCATACTTTGTCTCACCTGTCGCTTACGTCGTGCTCACCGGGTTTTTGCTCCTCGGAGGGTGGTTTTTCTTCAACCTCTTATCCCGCTTCAGCCTCATGCTTACGCTGTATACCCAGTTCCAAGGTGGCGGCGAAGCAGCCAATCGGCTAAACCTTAATGATTACGTCATTGCTCCGCTCATGCATAATTTGTCGATCGTGTTGGTCATTCTTATCCCCATGATCACTATGCGTGCGTATGCCGAGGAAAAGAAGAGTGGCACTTACGAGTTGCTCCTGACTTCACCAGTGCGTACCGGTGAACTCGTACTGGGTAAATTTCTCGCCTCGTTTCTGTTTATTTGCATCATGATCGGATTAACCGGGATCTATCCGGCGATCCTCCTCGTCTTCGGCAACCCGGAACTAGGCGTCATGGCAGCTGGCTACCTTGGGCTCCTTTTGGTTGCCACGGCTTTCGTGGCGGTTGGCCTGCTCACCTCTTCGTTCACCGAAAACCAGATTATCGCCGCGGTCAGTGGCTTGGTTGCCACCCTCTTGCTCTATATCATCGGCTGGCCGGCAGAAACTGCCGGCAATATCCTGGGACCATTGCTCCGTTACCTCTCGATCACTGAACACTTCGCCGATATGGTGAAAGGGCTGATCGATACGCGCGGCCTGGTATACTTTGCCAGCCTCATCACCCTCGCCCTGTTCCTCACGCAGCGCTCGGTCGAATCGCTACGCTGGAGGTAAATCCTATGCCGCGTCAGGGTTCGTTTTACGGTGTCGTCGGGGTTATCCTCCTGCTGTTTGCCGGGATCGCTTATTACCTCACTGGCTTGCTCTTCCCTTATGTTTTTTTCCATACGTTAGTAGGATTCCTCGCGATCATTGTCTATTTTGCCTCAGCAAAGGATACGCTGAGAAGCTTTTTGGGTGAACGCTCAACCAAATATGGCGCGAGCGCTGCCCTTTACACTGTGCTCTTCTTCGCCATTCTGGTGGCCATCAACTATCTCTCCACCCGCCATTACCATCGATTTGATCTCACCGAAGCTGGAGTTTACAGTCTGTCTCCTCAATCACGTAGTATCCTGCAGCGCCTCGATAAACCCCTTGCGGTCAATGCTTTCGTCGAAGCTGGCTCAGATCCTCAACTCCAAGAATTACTGGATAGTTATCGCTACGCCTCGGATAAAATTTCTTACGCAATCATCGATCCGGACAAACAGCCGGATTTGGCCGAGCGTTTTCATATCTCCACGGTGCCGGCAGTTCATCTGCAATACGGTGACAACACCAACGTGGTCAACAAGCTGTCTGAAGAGGAGTTGACCAACGGGATCATTAAAGTGACCCGTGCCGAGAAAAAGATCGTGTATTTTCTCGCCGGGCATGGCGAACCGAACCTCGATGATATGGAGGAACCGAAGGGTTACGGACAGATCAAAACCTCTTTGGGCAACGAAAGCTACGAAGTCAAATCCTTAGTGCTCTCTGAGGGTGCAGCGATCCCAGATGACACGAATGTCTTAATCGTTGCCGGGGCGGAACGCTCGTTGTTGCCGCATGAAGTCCAGGCCATTGATGCCTACCTCCGGAAAGGTGGTCACACCCTGTTCCTGCTCAATCCCCGGGTCACTCCTGAGTTAGTGACGTATTTACAGCAGTGGGGAGTGCAGGTCGGCAATGATGTCATTGTGGATGAGCAACTCCAGCTCCTCAAAGGACGCACCTTTACCTTGACACCGTTTGTCACAACCTATGGCACCCATCCGATTACCGAGGAGCTGAGTCGCCGTGGCAACTCGGCACTAACAACTTACGGCATTTCCCGTTCGGTCGAACCCCAGGTGGATGGCAAGAAAGGGTTGGCACCGGTGAGCTTAGTCAAAACCGGACCGAATTCCTGGGCAGAGACCGACCTGGAAGGAGTATTCCAAAAACAGACCGCCCGGCTCGATGAGCAGGATCGCAAAGGACCGATTTCGCTGGCAGTTGCGGTGAGCGCGAATTTGAAAGATATGGGCGCGGATCATGACGGGACTACGCGTCTGGTGGTGTTTGGCGACGCGGTCTTTGCCGACAACCAGTACCTCAATCAATACTTCAACCGTGATCTCTTACTCAATACCGTTGGGTGGCTAGTGGGTGAAGAGGGGCTGATCTCCGTGCGTGCGCACTCTCTGCGTGCTTCCCGAGTACAGTTCACGGCTGAGCAGGGAACGGTGATCTTTTACTTGTCAGTTCTTATCCTGCCGGAGTTCTTACTCATCGCCGGCCTGGCAGTGTTGTGGCAACGGCGTTAGGACCTCACTGGGAGATTGCCGTGAATCGTTCCGGTGTTTCTTCGACGGGCGCAATCGCAAATCCGCAATCGCAAATCCGCAATCGCAAATCCGTATGAGTCTGCGCAAAGCTCTCCTGATGGTCGCGGTCCTCTTTGCTCTAGGGGCGTATGTATACTTCGTGGAATTCGCTCAGGAGAAAGCGGAGACCGCGCAGAAAAAACTCCTCACTTTCGATGCGGAGACGGTCACTGACCTCACGCTGACCTATCCAGACCGTGCGGTCCACCTCAAGAAGGACGCGGCCGAGAAATGGCAGATCACCCAGCCGCTCGAGGTCGAGGCTGACGAGACCACGGTGAGTAATTTGCTCAATGCTATCGCTAATGCGGAGGTCAATCGGACGCTTGATGAGACCTCCCAGGATGGGAGCCTCTATGGACTGAACGCACCGGTAGTCAAGTTTCAGCTGACGCTCAAAGACGGCAAACCCCTGCCAGTGATATCTCTGGGCAAAGACACGCCAGTGGGATTTTCGGTTTATGCCCAGCGGGAAGGGGAGGCCAAAATCCTCCTGGTTCCCCAAGCGCTACGGCTTGGTACACAAAAGGAGGTCAAAGACCTGCGTGACCGGACGGTTCTCGCTTTCACTAACGAGGAGGTGAAGAAAATTGCCGTTCACGGTCCGGACCAGGAAATTCTCCTCAGTAAGGCTGACAGCGGGTGGAACATAGAAAAACCCCTAGAGGTGAAAGCTGACGATACCGAGGTGCTGACCTTTCTGTCGGCGCTGCGTAACATCAAGGCACAAGATTTTATCGAGCAGCCCACGCAGGACTTGAAAGATTTGGGTCTGGCTCCGCCGCAGCTAACCGTGTCTCTTGTTCTCGGAGGAGATAACGCCCAGAAAACTGTCCTGATCGGCGGAGAAAAGAGCAGCAGCGAAAAGGGCGATAAGCCAGGCCCTAAACAGCGCTACGTCAAACGCGGCGAAAGAGACACGATTTTCGTGGTGGGGGATTGGGTTCTCCGCGACCTCAGTAAGAATGCTAATGATTTTCGCGACAAGATGGTGATCCGTTTCGCGCCAGAGCAAGCGGCAAAAATCGAGGCGCAACGCCAGGACGGGAATGGATTTACCCTCACTCGTGGTGCAGACAAAAAATGGACTATTGATAAGACTCAGGAAGGTACGCTCAAAGAGGCTACGCTGGGACAATTCGTGAACGATTTGCATGAAGTGCGCGGATTCGAAATTGTCGCCGATAATCCGAGCGATCTCAGCGCTTATGGTCTTCAGGCCCCGATGGCCACTCTTACCGTGTACGATGACGCGGGGGCGAAGCTCGCCGCTGTTTCAATCGCGCAGAAAACCGAGGGGGACAACCAGAAGTCCTTTGTCTTAGCTGAGGGAGGAAAGACGGTTTTCGCGCTGCGCGACTATGTCTTTGACCGCTTGAACAAGAAACCCGCTGATTTTTGGGAAAAGCCCGGCGAAAAGAAAGAGACCGCTCCCACACCTGCTGCGCCAGAAGAGAGTACGGAACATGACGAGGCTGAAGAGGGGGAGTGAAGAGACAAGGCAATCTCTGCCGTTGCCGGTTACCTCGCGAGAATTGGTATGACAACCTCTCGCCGAAGACAAAAAGGGGCGAACCTGTGATTCGCCCCTTCCTCATAAGCTGACGACTGACAACTTGCTTTGAACAGCGGGTTGCTAATTTTCGATCACGACTTCAACCCGGCGATTCTTCGCTCGGCCGGCTGGATTGTCAGCCCCATCAGGATTGTTATTGGGCGCGACCGGATAGCGCTTCCCATAGCCTTTGGCGGTAACTCTTTGGGCACTCACACCATCGCTTTCTAACGCGCTGGCTACGCTTTCTGCACGATGTTCGGACAGCCGCTGGTTGTACGCATCACTGCCGATCGAGTCCGTGTGTCCCTCGACCGAGACGCGCCGACCTTGGGCCTGGGTGTTCAACACCTCACCGATGCTACGCACCTTTGCCTGCGCATCCCCGGTAAGGTCAGCCTTGCCGAATTGAAACAGCACGTCCGGGAGATTAACGACCACGCCACGTTCAGTCTCGCGGGCTTCAAGGTTCTTTTTCTTCAGCTCCTCGATGAGCTGCTGGTTGCGCGCGATTTCCTGCTTTTGCTGATCAATCTGTTGCTGTGTTTCTGCCATCTCCTGATCACGCTTTTGGAACCGATCACCAACCAGAGCCCCAGCGCCAGCGCCAAGGGCTGTCCCAATCGCCGCCCCAGCAGCAGGGTTGCCAACCGCGGCGCCAATAATTGCGCCAGTAGCACCACCTATACCACCCCCAATCAGGGTGCTCTTTTCCCGAGTCGTTAATGGCTGAGAACAACTCGCTAAAAGAGCCAACACCGCAAGAAGGGCACCTCCTCGCGCAAGTAAGGTCTTGCTCATAATCATCTACTCCTCCACCCTCTTAATATTCATCTTTCTGCTGACGCTTAAGTTGCTCAAGTTCCTGGCGTTGCCGCTGGAGTTCCTGGTTTTGCTGTTCGATCTGTTGTTGCTGGTCGGCCTGTTGGGTATCGCGCTTCTGCATCTGGTCGCCAACTAAGGCTCCCGTTCCAGCGCCGAGTGCGCCGCCAATCGCTGCGCCAGCACCAGGGCTGCCGACAGCCGCGCCAATAATTGCCCCAGTCGCCGCCCCGAGCCCACCTCCTACCAAAGTGCTCTTTTCTCTGGTACTGAGCGGCTGCGAACAGCCACTGACAAATACGACAAAAGCGAGTGCCACAGCTCCCTGCATCATTCCTCTCGATCTCATTTTGCACCTCCACTGCTGAATATGCACAATCGACTTCATGTTAATCAGCAGACTGTGCCCAGTCAATACAAAGCTCACGAGGCGAAGCGGCCATATTTCTTCTCCGCGCGATGCTCCTGTATCGAGGACCACAAAAGCCCGATCACACCAAGAGTGATACACGAACCAGCCACGTTGAACGCCGGCCAATAGTACCCACGCCCATGAAACAGCAGAACATCAGTGACCTCCCCATAGAGAATCCGAT
>JACQEL010000222.1 GCA_016200595.1 Deltaproteobacteria bacterium | reverse complement strand
GCTTGGCGAGCAAAGCCTGGACCCGCTGCTCCTCGGCGGGCGACAGCACAATCTGACGAGAGGGGACCCTCCCGATTTCCTTGGCGAGCGCAAAGCTTCTGTAATCGCGACCTTCATCCAGATACTGATACGAGCGGTAGCCGATATACTGCTTGTGAGTTCCCATACATCTTCTCCTTACGCAAGTTCCTCCAAGCATACCTTGGCCGCTGTGAGCTCTGTCGTGGCAAATTCCTCTTTTTGCGTTTCCTGCGAGGAGGCCCGTATGGCCGGAATTATCGTGCGAAAGTGAAGGCGCTGTCAAATAGCTAGTGCGGAGGCACTGATGAGAGCCTTGACTTCCACCGGTTTGTAGGGATATGGCGATGCTAAACCGAACGGCAAGAGATTCATACACTCACGCATCCGAGCCTGAAGGCTGTAGCGTGCGCTATGCGCACGAAAATAGCGGCGTACAGAGAAGACGTGCGCACAGCGCACGCTACTCCGAGTGTACCAACCTCATGCATCTTGGTTTAGTGCATCGTATTTTCTGGGCGCTGAGGAACGCTTATGCTCATCGATAATCCCACAGGGAATTTCACATTCATCAAAGGCATCGACCCCTTTTCTTTCGGGGCTATCGCACATCCCGGCTACGAGATCGTGCACGCGACCTTTCACCCGCTCCCCCCGTTGCAGCAGGGATTCACCCTGGTTGAGCGCCATCTGCAGAGCCTCCAGCGACCGCTCCAGGCGTTGTGTGGCATGGAATTGCGCATCCCCAGCCCGCTTTCACCTCAGGGGTTCAACGAGTTTAACCAGCCCTACATCAAGAAACTCGCCATCTGGAATTTGGTGGTTGACGGCCTGAACTCGGTGGCGCGGAGTAACCTGGCTATTGCCGTCAATCCAGTCGCCGAGCCTTCAGTCTACGGGTTCTCCTACACCGTACCTGCGACGCGCGCAGGAAGGACCTTTATCGTGGCCGGAACTCCCGAAGTGCGGGCACGGGTGGGAACCGAACGTGAAATTGTCGCCCGCGGAGATGTCTCGCCGGCCGGTCTGCGGCAGAAAGCCGAATATGTGCTCGAAGCCTTGACGGCTCGGTTACAAGAGCTGCAGGTTAGCTGGGCAGAGGTCACTGCTGTCGAGATTTATACGGTGCACAATCTCCACCCGTTACTGGAAACCACGATTCTTCCCGCCTTGCAGGACACGAGCCGACATGGCATCCGCTGGCATTATGCCCGTCCGCCCGTGGTCGAGGTGGAGTACGAAATGGACGTGCGCGGCGTACACCAGGAATTACTCTTGCCGGGATGAACCGGCAGGAGCAATGACAGGCTGCAAAATTAGGCACAAGCTTCGGCTCAATTAGTGCTGAGTGCTGAGTCCTGAGTGCTGAGTTGCAAGGACAGTATTTTTCTCAGGACTCATTGCTCAGGACTCAGCACTAACCTACGCCAGCGGCTCGGGCGCGTGCGGGATTTCTTTCCACTGCTGCGGGTCGTGCCCGTAGATGATCGTCGCCCCTTGCTTGTCACGCAGATCGCGCAGTTTCCCTAAGGAACGATACATCTCATCTTTATCGGAGAAGACTGACGGCAACAGATCCTGGTCCATGTTGATCTTGGTGTAACAAGCGTCGCCAGTCAGCACGACCGTCTCCTTGCCGACACGAACGCGCAACGATTGGTGCCCTGGTGTGTGGCCGTGAGTAGGAAAGAGCACGAGAGCGCCGTCGCCAAAAATGTCATACTCGCCGTCGACCTCACGATAATTCAGCTTATGATCGAAGTCCTTGGGATCGAAGCCGACTTTCTTGCGCAGTTCCGGATCTCTGGCCGCGCCCATCTCGTTTTTCTGCACGAGGATCGTCGAACTGGGAAAGAATTCGTTGCCCCCGCAATGGTCAAAGTGGAAGTGCGAGTTGATCACGTAGCTGATGTCGTTAGGAGTCAACTTGAAGTTCTTCAGTTGGGTCATGATCTCTTCGCCGGGCTTGGTGCGCGAGACGAAGAGCTTGGCGATTTCTCCCAGCCGGCCGACCGGGTCGTCTATCGCCTGGCAGTGGACGCCGGTGTCGAATACGACATTCCCCTTGGGGTGGGTAAGCAAATAGCTAGGCACGGGGATAGTAAACAGTTCACCTTTCTCCAGATTGGGGAAAAACAGCTTACTGTTGAATTCGAGAAACCCGCAGGGCATGGAGAAGACTTGTAACATTATTCGTTCCTCCTTTGCTTCACAGGGATGAGCTGTTAGCTCTTAGCGGTTAGCTTTTAGCCACACAGATAAGGCTGAAGCCTGTGATATCGTCTTTTGGTCCTGCTAAGAGCTAATAGCTAAGAGCTAAAAGCTTAGGTCAACCATGGCAGGAATTGCCGCAGAGGTCCAGCGCTATCCCCTTTCTCTTGATCCGTTGGACAAAAGCAAGTAGGTTTCCACCACAGCGAGACTCGACCACTTAAAAAGGAGAAGACTTATGCAACGCGATTGGCTGCGACAGCTTGCTCTGGTTGCCCTTCTGCTCGCGCCGCCCTTCACCGGGTACGCCCAGGACGGCAAGAAGGACTATGACCTCAAACCCGTGACACAGGAGCGCCTGCTCAAGAGCACGGCTGATCCCTCAGACTGGCTGATGTACGGCGGGAACTATCAGAGCTGGCGTTTCAGCCCACTCAAAGACATCAACCGCCAGAATGTGAAGAAACTGACCCCGGCTTGGGTTTTTCAAACTGGTATTCCCGGGCAGCTCGAAGCCTCACCAGTGGTTGCTGATGGGATCCTCTACCTGACAACCTCGTATAATCACCTGTTCGCTCTGGATGCGGTGACCGGCGAACCTTTGTGGAAGTATGACCATCCACAGCCCGACGACCTCCGCGTCTGTTGCGGCCCGACGAACCGCGGGGTGGCAATCGCCGACGATAAAGTCTTCATGGCTACCCTGGACGCCCGCTTAGTGGCACTCGACCGCAAGACCGGTGCGGTGGTGTGGAACACCAAGATCGATGAATACACCAACGGCTACAGTTCAACGGTAGCGCCACTAGTGATCAAGGATAAAGTCATTGTCGGCGTTGCCGGCGGTGAGTACGGCGTCCGTGGCTACCTCGACGCCTACGATGTGAAAACCGGCGAGCGCAAGTGGCGGCGCTACACGACTCCCGGCGAGGGCGAGAAGGGTGTCGAGACCTGGGCAGGCGATTCGTGGAAGAATGGCGGCGGACCGACCTGGATCACCGGCTCGTATGACCCCGAACAGGATGTGCTCTTCTGGGCGGCGGGGAATACCTCACCGGACTGGAATGGCGATGCCCGTGCAGGCGACAACTTATATACCGACTCAGTGCTCGCGCTGAATCCGGACACCGGAGAGATCAAGTGGCATTTCCAGTTCACGCCGCACGATGTGTGGGACTACGACGGTAACACTGATCTTTTTCTGGTCAACGTGCAACGCAGCGGCAAGACGGTAAAGGCACTGGCACAGCCGAACCGTAATGGCTTCTTGTATGTGATCGACCGTACCACGGGAAAGTACTTACATGGTGGGCAGTATGTGGACAGACTCAATTGGGCCAAAGGACTAGATGAGGGTGGCCGGCCCATCGTCAATCCGCAGTATATTCCCCAACCTGAGGCGAAGGAGTTCATCTGCCCGGGCGCGGCCGGTGGTAAAAACAGCTCATACACGGCGGCCTACAGCCCAGTGACCAAGTTGATGTACGTCCCGGTGATCGAGAGTTGTGTACAAATGAAGAAGGCGACAGCTATCTTCATCCAGGGGATTCCCTTCTGGGGTGGCGGTTGGGATAAGACTGACGGGGATGACCAGTCTTCGTACGGTCATCTCTCGGCCATTGACCCTACCACCGGTGCGATTAAGTGGCGCCACGTCGAAGCGTATCCCCTGCTCGGCGGTACCCTTACCACTGGCGGCGGGCTGGTGTTCACCGGCACCCAGGAAGGGTACGCCATGGCGTTTGACGACACGACCGGCGCGATGCTGTGGAAATTTCAGACCGGCGCGTCAGTGCGCGGTCAGCCGGCAACGTACAAAGTTGGTGGCCGGCAATATATTGCCATTCCCAGCGGTGGGGGTGGTATCGTCGCCACAGTTGTAGGAGAGCCCCCACTGGCCGGTAAAGGCAGTGCGCTCGTCGTTTTTGCTTTGCCGAAGTAAGATAGCTGTTAGCTCTTAGCTTTTAGCTCAGGCACAAAAAGACGGTGGAATCCGGGACGGGCATTCTGTCTGATCTTCCTTTTCCTATTTCTTTGTCTGAAGCTGACTGCTGAGAGCTGATCGCTGATTGCTCTCCCTTCCCTTGACCGGGTAGACAAAAGCAAGTACGGTTTCGACCGCATTTGTCCCTGGATGCGACCACACCAAGGAGGAAAGGACGTATGCAACACCCCTGGCTGCAGCGACTGTTCAGGAGTCTTTTCGCCCTGTCACTCGCGCTCCCGGTGAGCGTTCACGCCCAAAACGGCAAACCGGACGGTAAACCGACGAAAAGCTTGAAACCAGTTACCGTCGAGCGCCTGCTCAAAGGCACGGAGGATTCGTCAGGCTGGCTGATGTACGGCGGGAACTATCAGAACTGGCGCTTCAGCCCGCTGAAAGACATTAATCGCCAAAATATCAAAAAACTCCAGGTCGCTTGGATTTTCCAGACTGGCATCCCTGGTCAGCTCGAAGCCGCCCCGATCATCGCCGATGGCATCCTGTATTTAACTTCTTCCTACAGTCACCTCTACGCCTTGGATGCAGCGACTGGTGAGCCACTGTGGAAGTATGACCATCCCCTCCCGGATGATCTGCGCATCTGTTGTGGCCCGACGAACCGCGGGGTCGCTATCGTCGACGATAAAGTGTTCATGGCGACGCTCGATGCCCACTTGGTCGCGCTTGACCGCAAGACCGGAACAGTGGCCTGGAATACCAAGATGGACGACTATACGGTGGGCTACAGTTCGACGGCCGCACCGTTGGTTATCAAAGATAAGGTCATCATCGGCATTGCCGGCGGTGAATATGGCGCTCGCGGTTTCATCGACGCCTATGATGCGAAGACCGGCGAGCGCAAGTGGCGGCGCTACACCATCCCTGCGGCAGGAGAGAAAGGCGTGGAGACCTGGGCCGGAGACTCGTGGAAGAACGGCGGCGGACCAGCCTGGGTCACCGGCTCGTACGATGCCGAACAGAACATTCTGTACTGGGCTACCGGTAACGCCTCGCCAGACTGGAATGGCGACAGCCGTGAAGGTGACAACCTTTACACCAACTCCGTGCTCGCCCTCGATCCTGATACCGGCGAACTCAAGTGGCATTTCCAATTTACCCCGCACGACGTCTGGGACTATGACGGCAACACCGGTATGTTTCTCGTCAGCGTGCAGCGCAGTGGGCAGGAAGTGAAAGCGCTCGCCCAGCCTAATCGCAACGGCTTCTTGTACGTACTGGATCGTACCTCGGGCAAATATCTGCACAGTGCCCAGTACGTGGATAAACTCAATTGGGCCAAGGGGCTCGATGAAAATGGCAAACCGAAGGTAGATCAGCAGTACGTGCCCATGCCCGGCGGCAACAAAGAATTTATTTGCCCGGGGAACGTCGGCGGCCAGAACGGCGCCTTCACCGCCGCCTACAGTCCTGTCACTAAATACATCTACGTGCCGGTCATCGAAAGTTGCGGCAAGATGGAGAAATCGACCGCGATCTTCATCCAGGGCATTCCCTTCTGGGGAGGCGGCCCTGGAGCAATGCAAGGCGACGATCAATCCTCCTATGGCCACCTCTCCGCGATCGACCCCACCACGGGTTCGATCAAGTGGCGGTACGTGGACGACTATCCTTTAGTGGGTGGAACCCTGGCTACCGCTGGGGGGTTAGTTTTCACCGGTAATCAGCATGGTTACGCGATGGCGTTTGACGATACTACTGGTGAGTTGCTGTGGCAGTTCCAGACTGGGTCCACCGTCCGTGGGCAACCGGTGACCTACAAAATCGCTGGTCGCCAGTACGTCGCCGTGCCCAGTGGCGCCGGCGGCCTCGTGGTCAGCCTGGTTGGAGAAAACCCCCTCATGACCAAAGGCAGCACGCTCGTCGTTTTTGCCCTACCCAAGTAATTTGTGGGACACAGTTCTCTCTTTATCCTTCCTTCCGTGCGAGGGAGGAAGGGACTCAAGTGGCTGCGGAGTCTGCTCTTAGCCGGGCTGTTCTTCCTTTCCACCCTAGGATGTAACGTCCTGGCCGACGACCAGCCCGCGCTACGAGTTTGTCTTCTCGAAGATAACCTCCCCTACTCTTCACGCCAGCACGACTCTGGCCTTGATCTTGAGACTGCTAAGGCAGTAGCCGAAGCTTTGCAGCGACCGCTCGCACTCGTGTGGGTAAAGAACAATACTCATATTGACGAAATTGAAGATAGCGATTTGCCCACTCGTCGTCTCTCCAAGAACGAGTGCGACGCGATCTTTAGTGTACCAGGGCCGGACGCGGTCAAGGACTCGCCGAAACTCGCCATTGGCGCCCCTTACTACGGCGCCGCCTTTGAACTCATCGGGCGTGATAGCAGTACGCCGACCAGTTTAGCTGCACTGGGAGAGCACCCTACCGCCGTACAGTCGCAGACGATTGCCAACTTCGTGCTCAATGCTCATCGAGCCAAGATGCGTACTTTCTTTTCGACGGAAGAGGCGTTGAGCAGTGTAGCAAAAGGAGAAGCCGTAGCCGCACTGCTGTGGGGACCGGCAGCGGGATGGTATCTCCGCAACCATCCTGAATTGAAGCTGTTCTTCGTTTCAGGTTATGAGCCGCCGGCGGTCGTGCGCTGGAATGAGCACGTGGCCATGCGTAAGAGCGATACTGAACTGCGCGAGGCGCTCGACAAGGCGCTAGCCCAGTTCAACGGCTCCGGGGCGTTACAAGCAGTGTTAGAGCGCTATGGCGTTCCTTTTCACCGGCCATTTGACACCACCTATAGCCTGGCAGAGATGCAAAAGCTCAAGTGACAGGAAACAGAGGCAGGGTACAGGAAAAATAGTATGTGGCGAGGACATTTCCTTTTCACTTTCAGTGTGACTCTTTGCTTTATTGTACTTCTTGATTTTTCGGCAAGCGCAGAAACTCCGGTCGATACTTCTGTGAAAAACCCCTTCGCCGGCAACGCCGAGGCGATCGCGACTGGCAAAATGCTCTTTGAGGCTGCCTGCACCGGCTACTGTCACGCCACCGCCACGGCAAACCGAGCAGGCCGCTGCCCAAACTTATTCGATTGTGAATGGAAGCATGGCGGCAGTGATGGTGAGGTCTTTCACTCGGTCACCGAAGGTGTACCGAAAACCGAGATGGTCGGCTTCAAGGGCCGGGTGCCCGATGAAATGCTCTGGAAGGTCATTGCTTATCTCCGCTCGGCTTCACAATGTCAAAACGGGAGCGCCCCGGCCGCTGCGGCGCACTAAACCGGAATGCGCGACATTAGGACACTGTTCGTAGCTGCGTTGGTAGGGGCGAAGCATTTGCCCTGGATAGACCAACAACGCCATGGAGAGCCTGGCACGCAAATGCTTCGCCCCTACTCAGGATGAACGGTTAATATGCAACACTCCAAGAAGCGATCGGTCATAAAATTCCTCTTCCTCTCCTCTCTTACCCTTCTAGTCTTTTCCCCTTTTCCCCTTTTCCCCTTTTCTTCCCCCTCGGCATTTGCTGATCCGCGCGCTTATGTCTCTAACGAAAAGTCCGATGAGGTCTCAGTCATTGACACCGCCACAGATCAGGTCATTGCGACAGTGAAGGTTGGGCAACGCCCACGTGGGATAGTCGTCGCGCCGGACGGGAAGCGAGTATACGTGTCGAATGGCAACTCCAATGACCTTTCCGTTATTGACACCGCGACGAACACCGTCACTGAGACGATTCCCGCCGGAATCGACCCCGAAGGCATGACCATAAACGCGGACGGTTCACGGCTGTACGTGGTCAACGAGAATGGCGGAGAGCTGTTGATCATCAACCCAACCAGCAAAGAAGTAGTGGCAAAGGTCCCGGTAGGAACGGAGCCCGAGACTGTGGTGTTGTCGCCGGACGGCAAGCGTGCGTATGTGCCCAACGAAACCTCTAACGATGTCACAGTCATCGATACTGTCACACACAAAGTGCTGACTTCGATCAAGGTTGGCGAAAACCCCCGGGGCGTAGCCTTTACCCCGGATGGCAAACGCGCCTACGTGAGCAACGAACGTTCGGGCGTCGTGTTGGTGATTGATACCGCGACCAACGCGGTTCTGGCTACCATCCAGATGGGGGAGCGACCGGTGGGAGAAGCCATATTGCCAGACGGCAAGAAAGTCTATGTCGCGCACGGACATTCGCATGACGTGCGTGTGATTGATACCGCGACCAACACGGTGACCGCCACGATTCCGCTGGAAGGAGAACGAGCCTGGTGGGTGGCGCTGACGCCGGACGGGAAAAAACTCTATGTGACGGTCGGACGAGCGAATAACGTAGCCGTCATCGACACGACGACAGACAAGGTTTTGACGACCATTCCGGTAGGCCAAACCCCGTGGGGAGTAACCATTGCGCGGTAAGTCTTACGAAGGGAAAAACTCTTCTCCCTGGCACGAAAAGGGCTCCCTCTTTGGCTGCCCTATCCTACGACTCCGTCCTCGTTGTACTCGGTCCCAGGCTCTGCCTGGGACCGCAAGGGGCGGGCGGCTCTGCTGCTGCACGCGCGGCCGCCGGCAGGCGGAGCCTGCCACTCAGGGCATACCCGGGCAGAGCCCGGGTACAAGGGGTACTAGGGACTATAGCGGGTTGCACTTACGTCCATCCTGGGAGCGCGCCCATCTTGGGCGCTTTTCCGGCGGGCGGGACGCCCGCGCTCCCAGCGGGGAAAGACACAGCCAAGCAAAAAGGGCACTCTGAGTGAGTGCCCCCTAGCCATAATCGATAAGAGCTATTCTTTTACTGCCGCCTGGATGAGTGGCTCCAATTCGCCATTCGCGTGCATCTCGCGGACAATATCGCACCCGCCGACAAACTCGCCATTGATATATACCTGAGGGATCGTTGGCCAGCTGGAGTAGTGCTTGATGTTCTCGCGGATAGCGGGATTTTCCAGCACGTTCACGCTCGCATAAGGCACGTTGTAGGAATCCAGGACTTGGACGGTCGCGGCCGAGAAGCCACACATCGGGAAGCTCGGCGTGCCTTTCATAAAGATAACGATTTTGTGTTTTTTTACCTGTTCGTCGATCTGCGCCATGACATCAGTGTTCGCCATTCTCGGCTCCTCCTTCTCGTTTATCGGGGGTTGCGGGTTTGAAGGTTGACCAAGCCAGAGGACTGTTCCTCGGTTTGGCCGAGTTCTTCTGGGGTAAGCGTCGTGAGTGCCAGCGCATGAATGCGTTGCACCATCGCCTCTTGCAAAGCACCATAGACCATGCGGTGGCGCGCGACCTTCGTCTTGCCAGCAAAGGCGGCAGACACAACTACCGCCTCATAATGATCTCCGCCACCGGTAAAGTCGCGCACTTCAACTTGCGCATCAGGGAGAGCGTTTTTGATCAGAGAGTGAATTTCTTCGGCGGTGATAGGCTCAACCCCCATCGGCATGAATAGGGCTCCTCGTTTTTTTTCCTCTTGGACCTTAGCAGTCCACGTTATAATAACCAGAGAGCCAACGTGTCGCAACCATCTACGGAGAATTTATCGCAGGACGACACGGCCCTGAGGCGTATCCAGTGTGGCGATGAGCGCCGGTGCTGCTCCCGGGCGAATGTCAAGAGAGAGTCCCATGATCTCCAGGATTGGCCGGACTGTTTCTGGCCGTGGATGCTCGCCATGGAGTTCTACCAGGGTGCAGCCACGCGCCGAGGTTTTCGCTGGATGCAGAGGGGTGTGCCATTCAATGAGGACCGGCACTAACCCATCGCCTAACGGCTGAACGGGGATGGCCAAGCGCCAGGCGATACGAGTGCCGTCCGGCAAGTCGCGATGCATAGGTGTAATTCTCCCCAAGTCGTAGCCTCGGCCCCGCGCCTGTTCTACCTGCTTATCAAGGTCGGTTGCCTTGGCGAGCCAGGTGACTAGGCGGGGCCCCGAGAGGGCATCGATGCCAAAAGGGCGCGGCATCGCTGGCGGCGGCTGATCCGGGTCAGGACCAATCACCTCTATGTATGACTCATCACTCAACGACAATAAGGCATTATGGGTGCCCAGCCCGGTATGCTTACCCCCCGGTGTCGCGCGCACGCCCAGGCGTTGCTGCAAATCGATGACAGCCTTGGCCAGATCAGGAACTGCGTAGACGATATGGTCTAGCATAGTATGCTCCTTTCCTTTCACTTAATAGGTCTCATCAAGAAGCGAGAATCTCGGATTCTTGCCAAATCTCTGCCTTAGCATAGAATACACTCTCGGGCCTTGCCCCTGTTCCTAGTCGCCTTCAGGAAATGGACCAAAACGCGAGCCGTTTTCTACTTTGTGTGTTCGATGTGCTTGAGAGATCGTCTACGAGCATTGCCAAAAGAGCCATTCAATCTTTTCTTCTAATAACGTTTATTCCAAAAGAGGTAAGGTTTATGGAAGAGTATGCAAATCCGCAGAAAGCCAAGCATGGGCTGCTTGTCAGTGCACTTGTCTTGAACGTCTTATTTGCTGTTGGCATACAACCGGCTATCCCTGCTGAAGTGCAACAAAAGAACGCTGTAGAAACGCCGGCGTCACCCAACACAACCACAACTGTTGGGGAGAAACAAGGCAAGAAGACTGCTTACTCCCCAGAAGGAGCTGCCGGCATGAGAGTCTATGTCGACCCAAACACTGGAGAAATTCTCAAGCCGCCCGTTGGCGCGCCCGCCGAAACGCCCGAGTCGCTAGAGAAGGCTTTCAGTACCTCCTCAGAAAGCTTGGTGGAAACCCCAAGCCCGGTGCCGGGTGGTGGTGTCATACTCGATCTGCAAGGCCGCTTTCGCAGCCCGTTGGTCGCCACGCAGGGAGCTGATGGCAAGATTTCGATCGAGCATTTGCCTGTGACGCCAGGCTC
>JACQEL010000221.1 GCA_016200595.1 Deltaproteobacteria bacterium | reverse complement strand
TCCATCAGAGAGGAGTAATCATGGGCGTGAAAGAGATTAAAATCGCCTACGGTATTGACGTTGATGCCGTGGGGGGCTGGCTCGGGTCATATGGTGGTGAAGACTCGCCCGATGACATTTCGCGTGGCCTCTTCGCCGGTGAAGTCGGTGTCCCCCGCTTGCTGAAGCTTTTTGCTAAATATCGTATCAAAGCCTCCTGGTTCATCCCGGGACATTCCGTGGAAACTTTTCCGGACCAGACCCGTATGGTGGTCGCAGCCGGTCACGAAATCGGCGCCCATGGCTACTCTCATGAAAACCCGATCGCCATGACCCCTCAGCAAGAAGAGGAGGTCCTCCTCAAGACCATCGAGTTGATCGATCAGGTGTCAGGGAAGCGCCCAGTTGGCTACGTCGCCCCGTGGTGGGAGTTTTCTAACATCACGAATGAGTTGTTATTGAAACACGGCTTCCGCTACGATCACAGCCTCATGCATAATGACTTTCATCCCTACTATGTGCGCGTTGGCGACCGCTGGACAAAGATCGACTACCGCAGACCGGCGGCCGAATGGATGAAGCCGCTGGTGCGCGGGCAGGAAACTGAGCTTATCGAAATCCCGGCCAACTGGTACCTCGATGACCTGCCGCCGATGATGTTCATCAAGAAGTCGCCAAACAGTCACGGCTTTGTCAATCCGCGGGACATCGAGCAGATGTGGCGGGATCAGTTCGACTGGGTCTACCGAGAGTATGATTACGCCGTTTTCACTATGACGATCCATCCAGACGTGAGCGGCCGTCCACAAGTGCTACTGATGCACGAGCGGTTGATCGAGTACTTCAACAGTCACGCCGGGGTGAGTTGGGCGACTTTTGCCGAGATTGCCGAGGATTTTGCCCGACGGCAGCCGGGGGCGCGGTGAGACGACGCTGACCGGACGCGATTGTCGGACAAGGCTTCTCTGTTACAACGTGCTCGTATGAGTTTGGAATGTTCCGGCTGTTGAGCTTCATCCTTATGCACGCGACGAAGGAGCTTAGGAGGGTGCTGTACTACTTTGGCCTTTCACCGTACTACTGCCCCTACCAGAACTCGAGGCCTGGCTGCGACGCCGCCTGCGCATGTGTTTCTGGAAACAGTGGCGGTACGTACGGACCAAAGTCCGGGCGCTGCTCAAGTTGGGGACGGCGCTTAAGACCGCGATCCTCACGGCGTTGAGTCGCAGAGGCCTGGGGCATTGCTCCCGGACACTCGCGACTCAGCCCGGGATGACCAATCAGTGGCTTACGGAAACGCTCGGCCTGGTCTCGATCCGCACCCTCTGGATCTCACTTCACTATCCGACCTGAACCGCCGAGTGCGGACCCGCATGCTCGGTGGTATGGGGGCCGGGGAGGGCGACCTCCCTGGCTACCCGATTCGATGGCGCTCGGAGGCTGTGAACCATATCCTGTTCGGTCGGAGACCACTCTGGTGTCGTTAAATCAGGCAACTACTTCGGACCACCTTGCTGCTGGGCATCCGTCGATTGGGAGGTGCAGAACATCAACTTAGTTGCCCGCTCCATGGCTCGTTCTGACTTAACAGTCATAGAAGCGGGGCGTCCGCGCATTGGAAAGAGCTTATCAATCTGGCCAGCTAAGAGGGCTCTATCATACTTATCAATCAGCTGCCCAAAACTCGCAACATATTCTTTGAGGTTCAAATCACGGTAGTCCTCCAATTTAGCAATTTGGCTCAACACCGCCTCGAACCTCTTTTGCGGATGGGGGTGGGTCCCTAATTGGTCAGTATCTATACCCACCTGCGTCACTGCAGCAACGTAGTGTACTGCCTGCCACTGAAACCAGACTGATATTGCTCTGACACTAAGCTTTCTTGTAGAAGTGAGTAAATCGACCGCGAATTGGTCAGCTGCCATTTCAAAGGACTGGGTCAGCCGCTTGGCATCGTCAGGCCACTGAGCGACGGCTGACGGAAGCTGCGGGAATCGCTCTCGAAGTATCTTGCCATGGTTTAGCAAGATGTGTCCAGCCTCATGTGCCAACAGGAATGCAGTCCAGCCGAACACATATTCTTGGAATAGTTCCGCCAGATTTTGATTTTTTTTCTGTCCGTTATGTAGATCGCTCACTAAAGCAAAGTATTTATCGTCTAGAGGTATAGCCGGATCGCCATATGCCATGGCATCCACAAGGAAATCGAACCAGAGGTTATAACACTTCGTGAGCCCTGCAACGACTTCTAATCTAGCTCCGGAATAGGCAAATAGACTAGCTGCCCGCAGGTGTGCATCCGATATGACAATGGTGCCCCTTCCAGCCCTAGTCTGAACAATCGGACCCGACTCGACCTGAATCTTGATGGCTTCTAGTGGTCAGTAAAGCAAGATTCTAAAGAGTTGATGGCTAGGGTAAAACATGGAGCATGAGCAAACCACTACAAGTCAAGCTAACCACTGCGGATCGCAAAGCCTTGGAAAGCATGGTCCGTGGAGGGAGAAATCGAGTCCGAGTGATCAAGCGTGCACAAATACTCTTGCTGGCCGACAGAGATGGGCCGAAGCCGCGCAAGCAGGGCGAGATTGTCGAAGCCCTGGGAACGAGCGTAACGACGGTCTCGGCCACGGGGCGGCGCTACGCGCAGCAGGGAGTGGCGGCCGCGCTGGGGGAGAAGCCGCGAGCAGGACGAGAGCCCAAGCTCACGGGGGAAGTGGAAGCCCATCTCGTGGTGCTGGCTTGCTCCGATCCCCCCGAAGGGCAGGCACGCTGGACGTTGCGCTTGCTGGCCGGTGAACTGGTGCGGTTGGCACACGTGGAGAGCATTTCGCATACGGCAGTGGGCAACGCCCTAAAAAAAATGAAGTAAAACCCTGGCAAGTCAAAGAATGGGGCATCCCCAAAGCGGGGGCACGGTTTGTCGCCAAAATGGAAGACGTACTAGATGTGTATGCGCGCCCCTACGACCCGGAAAGTCCCGTGGTCTGTGTGGACGAGAAGTCCAAGGAGTTGCCTGCGCAGGTACGTGAGCCGATGGCCGCGCAACGTGGCCAAGTCCGCAAACAAGATGCCGAGTATCATCGGGAAGGGACTGCAAACATCTTCCTGTGGGTGGAACCGCTGGCTGGGTGCCGGGGGAGCAAGGTGACGGAGCGGCGGGGCAATGTGGATTTTGCCGAATTGTTGCGTGACCTTGCCGACGCTCTCTATCCGACGGCCAAGACGATCGTGTTGGTGGTAGACAACCTGAATACGCATGGCCCCCACTGTGTGTATGAGCGGTTTGTGCCAGCGGAAGCCCGCCGCCTGGCCCAACGCTTTGACTGGCATTACACTCCCGAGCATGGGTCGTGGCTCAATATCGCCGAATGCGAACTCTCCGTGCTGGCGTGCCAGTGCACGAATCGGCGGATTGGCTCCCACTCCCAGTTGCGCCATGCCGTGGCGGCGTGGCAGACGACCCGAAATGCCCACTCCACAAAAATCCACTGGCACTTCACCACCACTGATTCACGCATCAAGCTGCGCCATTTGTATCCGCAACCCAGTATTGAGAAATCAAGTTGACTAAGCACTAGCAGCGACGCGGCGGCATAGAGCCACCGTATCGCCAGAGATCTCCCCCCGCGCCGCAGCAGGCGCGCCTGCTCGCTCCACGTTCGGGCGTACGCTCCGCGCGTCACCAGCACGCGCCCGCAGCCGTCGACAACGCGCGCGACCCGGCCAGCCCACGTCGATGGCCCAACCCACACGCGCGGCGGCAGGCTAACGCGCGACATTTCCCCAGTGGCAGTCGCCGCATGTTTGGGTCGGCCGTCGAGCGCGTACACATGCACGGCTTGTCCGCGCTCAGCCAACCCGATGATGTCGGTGGCGACGAAGGTCTCCGATACAACGGGAAACTGGCCAACGATCATCGCCACCGACAATCGCCCCAGCAACGACTGGGATTGCGGAGCCTGAATCGGAACGGGCTCGCCTAAGTACCCTTGACGCATCGACGGCCTCATCCCCTGCACGAGCGAGGTAGGCGGGGCACCAACGGTTCGAGATCCCAGTGCTCCGTTGAGAAATTATGTCCCCCGCGCGATCCTGGCACGTATTGACAATTGTTCCGCCGTTGGTGCCCGGTCTCACGACGCACGGGGTGGCGCCCCCTCACGTTCTGTTCGCGCGCCACTGCTCGCGACCCTGCCCGTCATCGTCGTTTCAATCAGGGCACCTCGCCGCTGCCGCCGAACGCCTTAGGGATAAGCTGCCCCCGGCGACGGAGGCAGCATACTCCGCTTCACCCAGAATCGCAACGAACAGTCGCAACTGACGGGTTGGCAGAGACGGCCGGGGGTCAGCTTCCTCCCCTAGTTGGACGGCGCCACTAGTCTTCACCCGTCGGCTATGGAAATTCTAAGGGCAACTTCGGCGCCAGTTGCGTGCGCTGCCGGGCCACTGGAGGCGTCACGAGGCTCTGGAACGATCGGCGGTGCCACGAAAGCGCAGGGCGGAGAGCAGCGGCAAGTCGGCCTGGGGAAAGACGGTGCGGGGCGGTTCGCTGGGGAAGTAGGGGTAGAGGGCGTAGGCAGTGAGGGTGCCGAAGAGGAGGATGCTGTAGGCGTCGTCCAATTTTTCGCGCGACCTGCAACGGTAGAAGATGAGTACGGTGACGACGGGGACGACGTAGACGAGCAGGTAGGAGAGCTCGAGAATGTTGGGCAGGATGGGGCCGAGGCTTTCGATGGCGGGTTTGAGACCCCACTGATGGAGCAGGCGGCGATCCCAGACCACCCAATAGTCCTCGAAGGCGGTGGAGGAGTGGGG
>JACQEL010000264.1 GCA_016200595.1 Deltaproteobacteria bacterium | reverse complement strand
TGACGCTCAGTCACCTGCAGTCGCTGGAGGGCATGCTCCTCTAGCTTGAAGTCCTCCGGCATGCCCCCTTGTTGCTTCAGCCCCCGACGGAACGGGACGCCACGTAAATTCCCCTTCAGGTCATACGTCCACTGATGATAGGGACACATGAACTCGGTAGTGTTGCCAAAGTCCCGGCGACAGAACTGCACCCCGCGATGAGCACAGCGGTTAGCAACGACGTTGATGCCTCCTTCTTTATCACGCGTCACCACCACCGGTTTGTCGCCAACGACACTGCGCTTAAAATCACCGGGCTGAGGAATTTCTGCAGTGAGAGCGACGTAACACCAGCTCGCTCCTGCGAAAATCCGCTGCTGTTCGCGTTCGTAGACTTGCGGATCTGAATAGAGCCAGAAGGGAATATGGTGATAGCCCGCAGGCCATGTACGGGAAAACGAACCATTTGTCGGTTCCATAAAAAATCACCTCAGTCGCAAAATCGCCTCATGTCCAGGCTCGTAAATTTTGATGAACAAGATAGGTAATCGAGCTCCTGGTGGCACGGGCTTCTAGCCCGTGCTCTGAAACAGGCTGGAAGCCTGTTCTACCATTTCCTGGCCGACGGTGGCACCACCGATTTCGTTCGTCAAATCTCATTAGATCAGCCCGGCCCGTCGCAGCACCCCATCGAGCCGCTTCTCCAAGTCGGCAGTCGCCGGCACCATCGGTAAGCGGTGTTCATTTGCCCGCAGCAGCCCCAACCGCTTCATCAGGTACTTGATCGGGATCGGATTGGTATCGAAGAAGACTGCCTGATTCAGTTCGAACAGCTCAAAGTGTAGCCGACGCGCGGCAGCGAGATTGCCTGCCGCGGTCAACTCATAGAGTTCAGCCACCTTACGTGGCGCCACATTACCGACCGCATTCATGAGGCCAGCGCCACCGATCGCCAACATCGGAAAACTCAGTTCTTCGAGGCCGACGAAGAGCCGAAAATCGAAGCCGAAGCGGTCGAGCATCTGTGTGGCAAAGGTGATGTCGTTGACGGCATGTTTGATCCCGATGAAGTGGGGCACCTTCTCCGCAATGTGCTCAAGCGTGTCAAGCTGCAGCGACACCGCCGCACGGCCAGGAATGTGATAGATCAGCAGCGGTAACCGCGTGCGCGCCCCAAGGTCAATGTAATACTCGACGAGTCCTCGCTGTGGCGGCCGGATGTAGTAAGGCGTCACTACCAGCAAAGCATCGACTCCCGCTTGCTCTGCTCGCGTCATCAGTTCCACCGACTCCGCGTGTGACTGTGAACCGGCCGCGGCGACGACAGGCAGGCGACCACGGGCCGTACTGACAGCAACCTTAAACAGCTCGCCGCGCTCGTCGAGCGTGAGCGTACTCGGCTCGCCCGAGGTGCCGGTCACCACCAGTCCATGCGAGCCCTCACGGATCTGGTATTCGACGAGAGCGGCAAAAGCGTCGTAATCTACTGCCCCCGCACGAAAGGGCGTGACCAGCGGAGGATAAGAACCGCGCAAGAAGTGAGCAGCGAGGGAGATCATGACCGCCCCAGTTCTGCCCGGTTGGTAGCGAAGCCGGCCTGGGCTCCGAGGACCACTACGGGCAGCTTCATTTGTTCCTGCCACAGCAGCGACTCCATGGCGATGTTGAGCGGCTGGTCTTGAACGGTCAGCTCATAGACCGGCTCATCATAGGAGGCATGGTTATGGACGCCCCAGCCCGGCGCCGACAGCATCAGGTCTCCCGCCTGCCATTCATAGATCTTGCCCTCGACCGTGCTGCGGCCGCGACCAGCGAAGTAGTAGTTGATCGCCGCCGAGGTATGGCGGTGTGGGCGGTCGACGATGTGCGGCGGGCGAATAGTGAGCGTGGCGAAGAAGTTCGGTGTCGTGCCATTGGTTCGCCCGGTCGCCGGGTTGTAGAGCAGGTAGAGCCGGCGCCCGACATAGTCTTTACCCAGTGCCACCAGCTTGTCGAGTTGTTCCTTCACCAACTGCCACGGCCAATGCAGCGGGTTCGACTCGACCGCCGGCGGGTTGATGAGTCGCTCGTAGGGCATAAGAAACGCGCCGTCCTGGGTCAGCGGGAACGTGCCGAAAGGACTTACCTTCTTCGCAGCTGGTTCTCCACTCTCTGCTGCCGCAGGTGCTTCCGCCGCTTCCATGAGAGGCGGGTCCTCGTCCACGACATGCACGTTCATTTTCTCCAGGAGCGCTGCGTTACTGTACGTCAGACGCACCTGGAGGTCCGCACTGTCGTTGACGTACCAATAGGGCGCCATCGACGGGGTATTCCACACGTCGTACTGCGCAAAGTCAATGCGCTTGCCACGCACCACCGCCGTGCCGCTGCCACGGATACAAAAGTCGATTTGGGTGGAGTTATGGCGGATCGGCTTGGTCTGCTCGCCCGGCTTGAGCACGTTGAGCGCCACACGGATACTCGGAGCGAGCCCCAGACCCGGCTCTTCCGCGTAAGGATGGACAATGAGCGACGTCCGGCGTCCGGTCGCTGGCGGTGAAAGACTCGTCAGTCGCTCAACCTCAGCCGCGATCTCTTCCTTGGAAATCACGACAGCGGGCCAGAGATTCAGCTTGGGCGCGGGTGCACCCGTACAATCTAAAAATTTTGCCTTATGCTCGCTCATATGGAAGTCCTCCTCTGCCTGCTAACCTGTTATATTCTTGGAGTCGCACGCTGTGGGCGGGCAAAGCTGCGTCCCACCCCCTGACGCATCGCCCGCTCATATATCTCGATTCCCACCGCCAGATCCGACACGCCCATGCCCATGGCTTTGAACAGCGTCAGGTCACTGTCGGGTGGTCGCGTCTGTTGTGCAGCGACGAGCGCGCAGAGCGGTATGACCTGGTCCCAGTTTGCTGTTCCTGTACCATAGTAGTCCCTGAACTCACGGGAGAGCTCCTGTACGGACTCCAGACTGTCAACCACGACTCGACCACACCGTGGGAAAATATCCTGAGCGAACTCGACGCGGCTAGGCAGGATTGCTCCCACCGCATTGATGTGCACCCCTTTACTCACCATGGTAGCAGTGAGGAACGGCTGGGTGGCACGCGTGACCAACGTGATAATTGGCGAGCCCTCCACGGCTGCCCGGACCGACTGCGCCTCGACCACTGCAAAGGGGAATGCCGTTCGCAGCCGGTCGGCAAATTGGGTACGGTGCGTGGCGGTCGGACTATACACCCGGACGCGTTTGAGGGGTCGGACCGCGGCAACCGCCGCCACTTGCAACAGCGCCTGCTTACCAGTACCGACGATGGCAAGTTCGTCAGCGTCAGCAGCTGCGAGCCAACGGGTCGCGACTCCCGATATTCCGCCGGTGCGCATCTGGCCTAAGGCAAAGGCCTCGATCACCGCCTTAAGCGCGCCGGTCTCGCTGTCGAACAGAATAAGGAGCGGTGTGGCCCCGCCTTCGGTGTGCGCCCAGGTCTTGGTGCCGACGAAGCCCGCACTGGCAGAGGTCGCGCCGAGTGCGTGCAGCGTGTGACCGGAGCCCCAGGTCGCATGAGTCTTAGCCATATTTGCCATCTGGCCGCGCGCCTCCAACCTGAGACCACGCTCAAGCGCGGCAATAGCGTCGCTGAGATTCAGCAAAGAGACGACCTCGGTCTCGGTGATCCAGAGTGAGGATGAGACAGTCATAGTGTGGTCTTCTTAATCAAATAGGCGATTTCTTTCTCTGAGAAGAACATCCGCGTCATTTTTCCTCCCTGCTATCATGTGGGGAGCCGCTCCCGCAACTACTGCAGGATGACTTCAGCGCTCCCCTCTCCCTCCCTGGTTCGACTTTGCCGGCAGCGGGAAACCGAGTTTGCTGCCGAGTCCTAGTGAAGCTGGAGTAGGGTAAAGCAACTCCAGTGCAGAAGGAGAGCTTGTTGCCTGTCACGAGAGGCGACAGCAACTCGTGCGCGGCTCACTGGACAATGCCGATGGGAATCGCAGGAGAGGACTGAGGCGCTCTGCCAATGGACGTCGACCCTTTGGACATT
>JACQEL010000263.1 GCA_016200595.1 Deltaproteobacteria bacterium | reverse complement strand
TTTTTGCCGAGTATGATAAAAAGACCACCCGGCAGATACCGGTTCTCGTGCTTAAGCGCATTGACTGAGCGCAGCAAATCGGCAGTGGCGGTTACGGATGCAGGGGGAGCAACAGGAGCAGCGACATAAGGCGGAGTAGTGGTCGCCTACGAAGATCATGCAGCCCAATCGCTGACGACGCGCTCATTAGAGCGGTTTGCCCTTGACCGAAGAGAGACAGAAGGTAGGCCGGAATAAGCGGAGCGTTGCCGGCAGAGACGAGCACGCCGGGAACGGCCTGCGGCCTTATCCCGGCCTACGACGGAGAAGACGGTCTGTCTCCTCGCTCAAATGAAAACCGCTTTAGTACTTCGTCAGTGTGAACCTGAGGGGTTGTCATTGCGAGCGCAGCGAAGCACTCTCTGTGCGGGGACCGCAAGTGAATGAGATTGCTTCGTCGCTCTGCTCCTCGCAATGACCCCGCAAAACCACCCGGACGGACTACTAGTCCACCCCTGGGTTCGACGTGATTGAGAGGAGGTCACGATGCCTATCGAGTTCGGAATTTTCGACCACATCGAACGGATCCCGGGTGTCTCGTTGCCGCAACTCTATCGGGACCGTTTGGAGTTTGTGAAGCTCGCCGAGCGCGGTGGCTTCACCGGCTATCACCTCGCCGAGCACCACGGCTCGCACCTGTGTATGGCGCCGCAGCAAGCGGTGTTCCTCGCCGCTGCTGCCCAGGCGACCGAACGGATCCGCCTCGGGCCGCTGGTGTTATGCTTGCCGCTGCATCATCCCTTGCGGCTCATCGAGGACATTTGCATGCTGGACAACCTGAGCGGCGGGCGGCTCGACGTTGGGATTGGTCGGGGAGTCGGGTTCGCGGAGCACTTTTTCTTCGGCCACGCTGATACCGAGGCGCGCGAGCGCTTCGAGGAGGTCCTGGAGATCGTCATCCAAGGTCTGACCACCGGCAGGATCGATGGCCGCAACCGTAAGTTTCACACCTTCCCCGAGATCAATCTCTATATGGAGCCGGCCCAGCCGCCCTACCCGCCGTTGTGGTACCCGGGCAATCTTGAGTACGCCGCACGCCGAGGCCTGAATTTCCTCTTTCCCGCGCGGATCAGTAAGCAGATCGGCGCGGTATACCGCCAGATGTGCGACGAGTACCGCCATCAACCGGGCCGACTCAACCCGCACGTGACCAAGCCGAAGCTCGCCAGTACCCACATGCTGTGCGTAGCTGAGACCGACGCGGAGGCGCGCCGTATTGGTCACCGCGCGTGGGATACACTCAAACACAACATCTGGTCGGTCCACTGGTACGAGCCCCAGGTGCTCGCCGAGTTGCCGACCGCTCACTACGAGTTTCTGCAAAAGGCCTTTGCCTCCGCCGACCGCGCCGAGCAGGCCGGCAGCCTCGTGGTCGGCGCGCCAGACACGGTGCGCGAGTACTTCACGCAGTACGCGGGCGAGGGGAATGTGGACTACCTGGTGACCGCACTCCCCTTCGGCGACATGACGCACGAGGAAGCGACGCGCTCCTTGCGGTTGTTCATCGACGAGGTCATGCCAGCGGTGCGGAACGTTGGCACCTGAGCGTATTTGAACACTAGGGGAATCCTCTTTGCGATGGAGCAAGAAGACGCGCCTCCGCCCTTCGACAGGCTCAGGGCGAACGGGTTTGGTACTACCATCGTTAAAGATGTTCCGTTCGTGCTGCGCTTGTCGAAGCATGAACGGTGTGCACTCCCCACAGCTCATTGAGGAAAACTATATATGATGACTGAGTGTTGTCCTCGCGATGGAGCCTGAGGGGTGGGCTAATCGGTATGCGAAACGACGCCATCCTCAAAAAGGCTTTGGTACACATCCCACCAACTGCGGGTCGCGGAGGTCTCACCTGGCCGGCGAGTGCTTTCTGGTGGCAGCGGAGCCGGACCCACATACCGGGCGCGGGGGCGGATCAGTTGATCCAGCTGGTATTGCTCGATGGCATGACCAATCCAGCCGATGGTACGACCCAGGGCAAACAGCGCCGGTGCCGCGCTGGGGGGTAAGTGGAGGGCGCTGACGAGAACGGCAAGAGCGAAGTCAATGGTTGGGGATTCGCCGATCACCTGACGCGCCTGCGCTATCACCGCATGTGCGAGCGCCGTGGCGGGAGAATCCGGGTACATTCGTGTAGTCAGCTCCAGCAACGCTTTTCCGCGGGGATCGCCTTCAGGGTACAGGCGATGGCCAAACCCTGGCAGTTGCTCTCCACGCTTCAGACGATTAGCGATGGCGGTCTGTGCATAACCGGGCGTGCCGACCTCGCGTAAGAAGGGTTCGACCTGCTCGATATACATCCCGTGTTTCACCCCCTGTAAGGCGGCCAAGCCAGCCATGACTACCGCGTAAGGAGTCGAACCAGCCGAGGCCACACAGCGAGCGGTAAAGGCGGAGACGTGCAACTCGTGATCAGCACACAAAATGAGCGCGGTGCGCAGGAGCTGTGCGGCGGATGCATCATGCGCTGCCCAGCCGGCCTGTAGGGTGTGCGCCATATCACTCTCGCTTTCCGCTTGGCCCGCCGCGACCAGCGTCAATAACTGAAGAATGCGAGCGCCAGTCTGGGCTACGGCGGCAGGCCGCAAATCGTAGGCTGCTACGTCCTCGGCGGCTGCGACCGGTAACACGGCGTGAAACAAATCGGTCGGAGACAGATCGGATAGATGTTGCCGCACCGCCAGACAGCGCGGAGGAAGTTTTCTATTGGCAGCCGCGAACAGGGTAGTTACATCTACATCCAGGGCGCCAAGCCAGAGCAAGGCAGCCACTTCCTCAACCGTGCGGGTAGCGGCCAGCGCCAGCACGTCATGGCCCCGGTAGTAGAGCCGCCCATTGGCAATCAGCGTAATCGACGATTCCAGTACTGGCGCGCCCCAGTGGAGGGCTTGTTCGGCCAGTTTGGCTGGATTGCGCCGCAACTCCTTGCGTTCCTTGAGCCGCTGGATGTCTTCCCGGTGAT
>JACQEL010000262.1 GCA_016200595.1 Deltaproteobacteria bacterium | reverse complement strand
TTACATTCCCAGCGAAAAATTCCCCAGCTTGGTGGACGAACTGCTCAAAGTCCTGCAACCGGCTGAAGAAGTAGGTGAAGACGAACTCGTGAAATTGTTCCTCGGCCTCAGGCGGTATACTTCCGAGCAGGAACGAGTCAGCCGCCTCCTGGGTGAACATCGCGTGCTCAAACGGGGAGAATCGCGCTAGTAGTTCACCACACTGATTTTGAGGGGCCGGGGTTTGTCATGCCCGCGCAAGCCGGCATCCAGGAATCTCAGGCAGACGTCTCAGGTTACCCTGCCTAGATTCCCGCGTTCGCGGGAATGACACCTCTACGGTTCATCCCTCATCTTCATTATTGTGGCGGACTACTAAACCGGAATGCACGCCATGAGGACACGGTTCGTAGCTGCGTGGGTAGGGGCGAAGCATTTGCCCCGGATAGACCACCGCCGGGGGGAACCTGACACGCAAATGCTTCGCCCCTACGGTGGACAGACGCTAGGGTCGTGTGTACCAATTTCTGGCCTCCTGGTTTAGTGCTAAGGTGGGCAGTGCCCACCCTACATGCGCATCATTCATTCCCCAGTATTCGTTTCTGACCTGGGCAGTGGCGCTAATTTAGCAGCGGTTTCTTCAAGGCGGCGGAGTCGTTCCAGCAGGTCATCTTGCAACCGTTGCGCTTCCTGCGCCAGCGCCGCCCGAGCAGTAAGAGCCTCTTGTAACTGCGCCCGTAGCTCGCGTTCACGCACCAGTCCAGTATCACGCTCGTGTTGCAGGTGGGCGATTTCTTGACTATTCGCCTTGTTCGCCAGACTATAACCGACTCCTCCACCCACGGCACAGGCAACTATTATACTCATGAGAACAGCAGGAGCTTGCATACAAAGCGCACACTATGAAGCGGGCTTTCCTCTGTCAACGCGTAGGGGTTTGACATCTGCCAGTTGAGCAGATAGTGCCTGAACCACGTTCGAGGTGCTGCATGAATGAACCGCAGCGAACCCGACAAACTGTCGCCGGTCTTCTGCTTTTGTGTTTCTTGCTCTACTTCTGGGACTTAGGCCTAATTCCCTTTTACAACTACGAAGAATCCAAAGAGGCCCTGATCGTGTGGGAAATGGTCAACGGCGGGGGATGGATCTTGCCCCTGCGCAATGGCGCAGAACTGCCGCTCAAACCGCCACTTTTTCATTGGTTCGGCGCGTTAATTGCCCTGATCAGTGGGCGGGTGAACGAGTTTGCCGTCCGCTCACCCTCAGCATTTTTTGGCACGGGGGCAGTTTTACTTATCTATTTCTTCGGCCAGGCCCTCTGGAATTGGCGGGTGGGATTGATCGCGGCGCTGATCCTGGCAACTTCAACCGAATGGGTGCGTTGGGCAGTGTATGCGCGCAGCGATATGGTCATGGTCTTCTTTTTGACCGCAGCGTTCGTGACCTTCTTTCGCTTTTGGCAGGGACAGGCAACCCAGCGGCGTTCGGTTTATCTGTTTTATGGCAGCGTCGGCCTGGCGACCTTAGCCAAAGGCCCACTCGGTGTGCTCTTGCCTGGGTTGGTGGTGCTGTCCTTTTTAGGCGTGATACGCGAATTGAATTTCCTGCGGCGGATGCGGCTGGTTGAAGGTGTGTTCATCGTCTTCTTCATCGCTGCCTCGTGGTATCTGCTGGCGCTCTGGCAGGGAGGGGGAGAGTTCTTCCGTCGCCAAATCCTTGACGAGAACGTGTTTCGTTTTCTGGAAAACGAGCAGGGTGGTCCCAGTCGTGACCATGCCTTCTATTACTATGTGCCCGCCCTCTGTGCCGGCATGTTTCCCTGGAGCTTATTCTTTCCCGCATTAGCACATTTCCTGTATCGGTCGCGGACCGAACTCCGCAACCGCAAACTCCTCTACCTCCTCCTGTGGTTCTTCATTGGTTTCGTGTTCTTCTCCCTCGCCTCGGGCAAGCGGAGTAACTATATCTTACCGCTCTACCCGGCAGTGGCGTTGCTTCTGGGGGTGTGGTGGGAGGAACTCATCGAGGGCGCTATCATCTCTGCCGCATTTATCAAACCCCTGGCGCGGGTGTGTGCCTTGGTCTTGTGTGCCGGGTTTGCGCTGGTTGTCCTCATCCTCATTGCTCACAGTGCCGGATTTGACCTCGACCATGTGGCCACGCCGTTTCTTCATCCGCGCGATCAAGAAAATCTCCCCCTGGTAGCGCACAGTTTACAGAGCCAGTTCCCGGTGGTGCTGGTCTGGCTGACGCTCTTAGCCTTCGCCATCGGCTGGTATTTCTGGGGGCTTAGACGCGACCAGTGGATCTATGTCTTTGCCGCGCTGGTGGTTTCAACCTCCTCCTCTCTGTATTTTACCAACGCCCTGTTCCATCCCATGCTGGCGTGGGAACGCACGTACAAGCCTTTCATGTTAGGAGTGCGCTCGACGGTGAAGAACGCGCCGCTGTATTTCTATAAAGACGCCTATGACTACGGCGCGATTTTCTACGCCAACCGCCATATCCCTTCCTACAAAAATGACTTGGCGAACCTCATGGAGGACAGCAACTCGAGTACCCCACAGTATCTCTTGTTGTGGGAAGAAGATTGGCAGGCGCTCTCGACTACCACGAACCTGAGGCTTGAGTATCTCGTGACGAGCGACGGGAAAGGACCGGACAAGAAACACCGGCTGGTTTTGGCTGCGCTCCTACCTGGACACGAGAAGGATAAGGAAGAGGGTGAGGAAAAAAATACACCTGGAGACACGGCCGCGGAGAAACCGAGCGAGCAGAAACCCTAAGGAGTGACCGATGTCTTCTGACCAACTATTTGCCGAAAAGAAGGATCTCGTGGGCAATTTTGCCTTTGATCGAGATGCGGCACTAGTATTTGATGACATGCTGACCCGTTCGGTGCCCTTCTATGCCGAGATTCAGCGCATGATCGGTGAGATTGCTGCCGACTTCGCCGTGGACGGCACCAATATCTATGACCTGGGCTGTTCTCTCTGCACCACCTTTTTGCAGCTCCAACGGCTTGAGCGGGAGGTCACCTTTATCGGTATCGATGCCTCCGCCGAGATGCTGGAACAGGGCAGACAAAACCTGGACCACCATCACTTCTCGCGGCCTTATCATCTCTTGTGTCAAGATCTGGAGCAGTCCTTCACGGTCGAAAATGCCTCAGTGGCGATTCTTAACCTCACGCTCCAGTTTATCCGGCCGCTGCGGCGCGACGCTTTTATGCGGACGGTGGCCGAGGGCCTGAATAAGAATGGCTGCCTGATTCTGGTCGAAAAGGTACTCAGTGACGAGAGCCTGTTGAATCGCCTGTTCATCAAGTATTATTACGAGCTAAAAAAAAGGAACGGTTATAGTGAGTTGGAGATCGCCCAGAAACGTGAGGCTCTCGAAAACGTCTTGATCCCGTACCAGTTGTGCGAGAACGAGGAACTGTTGCAGCGGGCTGGGTTCCGCAGTGTCGAGGTGTTCTTTAAGTGGTATAATTTCTGCGGGCTGCTGGCTCTGAAGTAATGACCTCTCCCGGCACTCCTCCTCTGCTCATCGCGCCCCCTCCCCGTGCCCGATCTACTCCAATGAGATGTCGGCGCGGCTTGATCCGCTTTGGCCACTTCCTTTTTGGCTACCGCGATTATCTCGTGCCGCTGACATTTGTGCTTTTGACCCTGACTACCAGCCCAGAATTTCCCTTCGGTAGTGAACGGCTAGATGGGTGGCTCGATGGCCTTGGTATTGTCGTTGCCCTGACTGGGCAATTCCTCCGGGTATTAGTGATCGGCTTTGCCTATATCAAACGCGGTGGATACCGGAAGCGGATTGCCGCAGACAAATTAGTCCGCCAAGGATTTTTCGCGCATTCGCGCAATCCCTTGTACCTTGGTAATCTCCTCATCCTCTTCGGTTTGGTCCTCATCGCGCATAACCGCTGGTGGTATCTGCTGGCTTTTCCTGGTTTTCTGCTGGCCTATGGGGCGATCATTGTGGCCGAGGAGGATTTTCTCACCCAGAAATTCGGTCGCGAGTATGAAGAGTACTGTCAGCAGGTGAACCGGCTCATCCCTCATTTTGCCGGTTTGCGCCAGTCTCTCAGTGCCTTTGTCTTTGACTGGAAGCGCGTCATCCAGAAGGAGTACGGGAGTACTTTTACCTGGATGTCGATGAGCGTGTTTTTGTTGATCTGGGAGCGCTGGGCACGTTTTGGGTACACGGCACGAAGAACCGAGATTCATCGATTACTCTGGTGTTTCGCGCTTTTAGGCGTGGCCTATCTCGTCGCCCGTTGGCTGAAAAAAACCGGCAGGCTCGGGGGCTTGTAAGGCGGAGATTATCGTTGCCGATACGCTTGCATCCTCTGTGGACTGGTCTCGGCCTTGGTCTGCTTTGTGTCCTTCTCTATGTGTGGGGATTGGGTGATTTGCCTTTCCATACGAAAGGTGAGCCACGGGAAGCAACGGTTGTCTGGGAGATTTATACCTCGGGCGAGTGGATTTTGCCCCTGCGGAACGGGTCGATCATCCCTTCCAAGCCGCCATTGTTTCATTGGTTGGGTGCGATCTTCTCTCTGGCCGGGGGAGCATTGGACGAATTCACTATCCGTCTGCCTTCAGCCCTTTTGGCTATTGTCGGAGTACTCCTCACCTACAGTGCTGGGGTTGCTCTGTGGGGAGTCGAGGCCGGCCTCATTGCCGCGCTGATTCTGGCTACGAGCTTTGAGTGGGTCCGCGCGGCGATCACCGCTCGGGTCGATATGACACTGACGGTTTTCATGGTGATGGCCTTCCTGTTCTTCCTTTTCCTCTATCGCCAGCGTCAGGTCAGCTATGCCAAAGCACTCGTGTTCTTTTTTCTGCTCGGTCTGGCCACCTTGGCCAAAGGGCCGGTCGGTGCAGTGCTACCCGGGCTCGCCGTTGGTGTCTTCCTGCTGCGACAACGCGATTTGCGGTTTCTGCGACAGTTACACCTTGTTTCGGGTGTCGCGCTCTTGGTGTTAGTGGCAGGTTCTTGGTACGGCTTAGCGTTATGGAGGGGAGGGGGAGAGTTTTTCGTCAAACAGGTCTTGAAGGAAAACCTGCTGCGTTTCTTTGCCAGCGGTGAAGCTGGTATGGGGCATGAGCACCCTTTTTACTATTTCGTACCGAATCTCTTTCTCGGTATGGCGCCGTGGAGTTTCTTTTTCCCCCCGTTAGTCGTGTTCCTCTACCAACGCCGCTCCAGGTGGGCTGAGGAGGGATTCCGTTATCTCTTGGTCTGGACCGCAACGGTTTTTCTGTTCTATTCCGCCGCCACCAGTAAACGGTCAGTCTACATCCTGCCGCTGTATCCAGCGGTTGCCTTACTCCTGGGTGCCTGGTGGCAAGAACTGCGGCAAGGTAGAGTTGCCCTCCCTCGGGCGGTCCGCGTGCTCTTGCAAGGAAGTGGCTATGTGTGTTTCGGGTTGGTGATCATCGCCCTCACTGCGGTACTGGCTCAATTACTCGGTTATGATCCCCTCTCTCTCATTCGCCCGCTGCTGCATCCGAAAGACCAGAGTAATTTGCCGATCTTTACCGGGATAATTTCTACCCGTCCGCTGGCTTTTCTGCTGTGGTTCGGGGTCGTGGGACCGTCTGCCCTAGTGCTCGTGCGAGGAGTGCGCAGCCAGTATTGGGGTCAGGTCTTTGCTGCGCTGGTGACATTCACGATTAGCACCTTCCTGTTAGTGAACAACGTCTTCCAGCCAGCCCTGGGCGCGGCCCGTACGTTTCGGCCGTTCATGCCCGAGGTGGTGGCGCGTGTCGGTAACGCTCCGCTCTTCTTTTATCGTGCGTTTGATAGTGGTGCCGTGTATTATGCTGGTCGTCGTATTCCCTTCTACGACCCCTCGGCGCGACCGCTCGACGCTTCTTGTTTTCTTCTCACCTGGGAAGAAGAATGGGTCAAGCTCGTCCGCCAAGCAGGCCCGGCTTTGCAGGAGGTCGCAATCAGCGAGGGGACCGGCCCGAAGGGGAACCATCGCCTCGTCCTGGTGTATGTCCCCCCGAGAACGGTACTCCCAGCGGAAAATGCGATTCCCGCTGACTACGATGATTCCGAGGAAGACACCTTATGAATGCTCAGGCTGCCTTAACATCCGCCGAGGAGCGGGAAACGATCTTAGAAACTCTGGTCATCCAGGCTGAGCTGGGGCAGGATGAATTGGTCCGTGCCGGTCTGGCTACGCTCCATCCTGCTGATGTCGCCGAACTCTTAAACGTCGTCGAAGAGCCAGAGATCAAACAAAAAGTTTTTAGTTTTCTCGATCCAGATCTCGCTTCGGAAGTTCTCAGCCTGGTCTCCTCGCTCTCGCGTGCTGAATTGACTCAGGAGCTGTCGAACGCGGCCTTGGGGGATTTAGTCGAACGACTCGACTCTGATGATGCGGCTGACCTGCTGGGGTCCCTTTCGGAGGAGCAAGCCCGGGCCGTGCTGGATCAAGTGCCCGAGCAACTCTCCGCCGAAATGGAGCAGCTCTTACGTTACCCGGCCGACACTGCCGGCGGGATCATGCAGACCGAGCATGTCCCCGTCCCCGAAGGGACCCGCGTTGAACAAGCGATCGAGATGGTCCGCAGCCACAGCGAGAAAGTGCCGGATATTCACAACGTATTTGTGACAGACCATGAACAACGCTTAGTCGGCGTCTTACCCCTACGCAAACTGATTCTCGCGCGGCCAGGAGAGTCGGTTGACAAGGTCATGGACCGACAGGTGATTTCGGCACGAGTAGATCTAGCTCAAGAACAGGTCGCACAGATTTTCAAGCTCTACGATGTGGTCTCTATTCCCGTGGTTGATGCGGACGGCAAACTTTTGGGGCGCATTACCGTTGATGATGTAGTGGATGTACTGGAAGAAGAAGCCACCGAAGATATTTATACCATTGCGGGGGTGCAGAGGTCCGGTACGGAGAGGATCAATCTGGTCTCTGACCCGGTGCTCAAACGGGTGCGGCTGCGTTTCTCTTGGATTTTGATCACTCTTACTTTCGAGTTGTTTGTTGCCCTGGTGATTTCCAAGTTATTCGTGGCCACTATCGAGAAGCTGGCCATTCTGACAGCTTTTATTCCGGTCATCATTGCCATTGCCGGCAATGTCGGCTTGCAATCCTCCACTCTGGTCGTGCGGTCGATTGCGCTCGGCACGATCTCGATGTCCCGGACCGCACGTATTATTTTCTCTGAGACTCGCACCGGGTTTTCTCTTGGTCTCATCTGTGGGTCGATTACGAGCACTGTGGGGTTTCTCATGAACATGAAGAACCCTGAAGTTTTTCAGCTCGCCTTCTCGGTCTTTGTCGGCATGGTTTCGGCGCTCACCGCTGCCGCCACGATCGGCACGGTTGAGCCGCTAGTGTTGCATAAACTCAAGCAAGATCCCGCTGTATCCTCAGGCCCGCTCATTACTGCGGTCAACGACCTGATGGGCACGACGATGTATCTGCTCGTTGCTACGTATTTGCAGCGGTAGGGCCGCGCACAAATAAGTTGAACCTTCTTGTATTGTGGTGCGGGCCTCTGGCCTGCACCGTGTCCTGCAGGAGAGGACGCCAGCACCACAAAAGCTGATCACGTTATTCTTGCGCGGTTCCTTAGGGACGAGTTTCCTTTTCGCTCAACCGCGAGAGAAGCATTCAGGCGGAGAAAACCTGGATTTTTTCTGCCTTTCGTGCAATATAGAGCCGTTGCTCGGGGAGAGCCGTGAACTGGCCCGAAATAATACGTCGATGCTTTGACGCAGAGCAGGCCCTCTATTCGAGTCACGCCAGACGTGAAATGCGGGAAGAGGAGTTTGGGCCTATTACTGATCAGGAAGTCTACGAGGCAATCTGTACCGGCGAAGTCATCGAAACATATCCTGATGACACACCGTATCCCAGCATTCTGATCCTCGGTACGACGACTGCTGGTCGTCCACTCCATACCGTCTGTGCCTATGACAGTGAGCATGACCAAGCGGTAGTCGTCACTGTGTATCAACCAGACCCTGATCGCTGGGAAGATCGCCGAAGGAGGAAGCGATGAAGTGTATTGTTTGTCATGGAGAAGATATTCAAGTCACAGAGGTAAAGGAGGAGATCAAGGTCGATAACGATATCGTCTATGTGTCGATCCAAACTCCGGTATGTCGAGTTTGCGGGGAAAGATATTATGACCGTCGGACGATCCAGTTTCTGGAAGAGGTAGAAGAGAAGCTCAAGCAGGGAAGATCTGGACTGCAGGAGGTAGGCAAGGTCTTGGTGTATGGCTGAGACGGAAAGTGTAGGAGGTGGGCAGATATGGTTCCCAGCTTTGCGCTTTCGACTCTCTCGCGAAAGTCCATAAGGAGAGAAGGGCTCGGAATTGGGGAGAGTGACGAGAGCTGAGGCAAGTGATGGATAACGAGAGAAGACGTCTAGAGGAAGTTCTAAGAATTGAGGGAGGAAAAATTTTGGATGAAGATCAACTCGGCCTCCGGTTCGAACTTCCTAACCTGCTAGAGAAAGCACAGAGCGCTCCGAAAACAACACAAAGCCGGTTGTATTCGACTCAAGGCCAGCTTGTAGTGGCGGTACGCCAACAAGACGGTTCCCTACATCCAATAGCAACGTTGCAAGAGTGGAGGAAATGAGAAGTCCCTGTTCCACTGTTGCAACGCGTTCACGGTGTAGAACTCTTTACTCTGCTGGAAAAAGATCTCGGTATCATCAAGGTGGATGATAACGGCCATCTATCGCTCAGGTTCGTTCTCTTGCCGGATTCCTCGAAGGATTCTGGGGCTAACACAACTCGCCTTTTGGGTAAAATTGCTGAAGCGTTCATAGTCAGCCAGTGCCGCCAGGATCGAGACTCGAACAGGCTATGGGCAAAGTTCGCAAGACAAGGACAGAGAATTGTCTCTACCCCTGACAAGTTTATGGCTGTAGGGACCGGCTTCAGATCCACGCGAGATGATCCCACCTTATTTCCCAAGTCCTTCTTGAACGATCCTCAGCGGGATATCGTGTGGGTTAGAAAAGATAACTTTGAACAAACACTCTTGAGCGCAGGTACCAACCGAACAGGTGGACGTGCCGCAGGGCTCCAGGTAAAGGTCAGCAGGAATGGGCACTCTTATGTGCTGCCAGACTTGCTTCGTAAACGGTACGAAGTTCCTGTTGTCTACTTTGACCTGAATAAAGATTTTTATCGGATTAAGAATGAACTGCACGCACGTGTTCAGAGAGGTGAAATAGATGTAGATGTTGAGCGAGACTTCGTACATGGGAAAGCAGTTGATGTTGATATTCGCGAAAAGTTGCTCGATTTCGCTCCGATTGTGGCAGCGCTCTTAGACGGGAGAATAACGGCGGACCGCCTTATTGATGCCGAAATAGGCACAGCCTTAGTAGTGACAGGTTTAGAAGAAAAAGGTGAGACTCCTTTAGTATTGGCTCAATGAGTTTCTCCCAGAATACTGTCGTAAGGGTATTTCTTAGAAAACAATGAAACCCGATGATCGCGAGAAGGCTCACCTAGACTATCTTTTAGCCGACTTCGAAGCCTTGAAAGCAGAGATCGCTCGGAGAGCGAATCTGCAGCGGCTTGCTCTAGCTGCATACGCTGCTGTCTATGTAGGATTGTTCCCGCAAATTGCCTCAGACCGAATCGCCGCAACATTGCTTGCAGCTTTGTGGGTTGTTGGTGTGCTTGGGTTGCTTTTTTACGTTCGAGAGGGTCTGGAAATCAAGAGGCTTGCGTGCCTAATCAGAAACTGTATAGCTTCGGAAGCTGCCCGGCTTGTCGCGACGGGACCGAAATCGCTGATTCCCTCTGAGACGGATCAAGCAAACCCAAGGACCGATAAACTAACCAGGCTCTACGACGTTCTTTTTATGTGGTCAGTTTTCTTTGTTCTCCCATTGTTACTTAGATAAAGGGAGAATAACTATGGGTTATCGGGGTATTGTGAAAGACCATGTGGTGGTTTTGGACGAAGGTGTTGCCCTTCAGGAGGGAACCCTGGTAGAGGTGACCCCCGTGAAAGAGCTGCCCGCAGGCAGCCCCGGCGCATTGTTGGAGGTGTGGGGCTCTGATGTACCCGATGAAGCTTGGGAGGCCGTAGAAAGGGCTATCGAAGAATTCGATCGCTCTGACCGAGAGTATGAGAGGAGAAAGACTCGTGTCTCAAGGTTATCTGTTCGACACGGTCGCGTGTAGCCGCTAGAGATAAAGTGAGAAGCCTTCGCCTCTTCTATGTCGTCTTTTCGCTGACGGTTTCCCGCCTTCTTCGAGCAATATCAAGCTATTGCTCGGTGTTCCGATTTCAGGACGGGACAGATTGGTTGTTAGTTCGGTTTATTCGACTGATGCGGGATGAGGCTCGCGGCTTTGCTAATAGCGTCGAAGTCTACCTGGTCAAGCGCGGCCAGCATGTCTGTAGTAGGAACAATGTTAATGGATTGAAGCGCTCTTGCTTTATCTTTGCGGAAGTAGTCAGCAAATACCTCATCCATGACTAGCTTCATGACTAAGTATTCATAATTTGGCATGGTCAAACTCCTTTGTTTTAGGAAGAGATTGGTATCCTGCAGTTTCCCCAAGACAGCTCTAAAGATTGCGATTCAACGCCAAGCGCAACTTGGCTAAATTCTGTAAGCCGTTGAAGAGAGCGTTTCTTCTTTCTGCCAGGATGGCTGCACGCGTGTCTAAATAGGCTATAAGACCTGGGCTTGCTAGGTCTTGAGCCAGAGCCCGTAATTCAGCCATCCACGTCGCTAAGGTATCCATTCCCCATTCGCCTCCTTCTCTGATCACCCACTCAGTGATTGATTCAGTCGGATGTTTCCGTCGCTTAGCCTCAGAGAGGAAAAAAGTGCCCGTCTGAGACTGGGAGTCCTTCAGCCAGTCGAAGGTATCGTTCAACATTTGACTCCAACAGCCAAACCGATCCGAGAACTGTGACCACGCTGGCAGTATGTCTGTCCGGTCATACTGGTAACAAACCGCAGCCAAAGGAATTTTCGCAGCACAGGTCTTTTGCGCGGCAATGTTCATAAATTGGGCCGCATCGAATTCTGACAGCTGAGCGTCGAGTATGGTCACTTCCGCCGAGTGAAACCACAGGGTGGTAAAATAGGGCCAAAAGGGATGATCATGGTTGAAGTAACGGTGATAAGGTCGCTGAAATTCAGTGTGAAAGAAGCCGAGAACAGGCAATAAGTGCAAGTCTGTGGGAACATCACCATCCATCAAGTTATCGATTAGGCGGATGTAGTAGTACATGTTTATGGAAGAATAGACAAGATCCAGTTGGAAGAGAGAGTCGGGGTCTTGGCCAAGCGTGTGTTCCAGCCACCAGGGAGTGAGGAGCAGCGGAAAGGCTTCCGGATCGGTCCAGTAGTTTTCTACCGGGCGGTCCGGGCAGAGGCTCTGTATCCACGCCAATATCTGCTGCGCCAAATGTGGGGTATGGCGTTCCCCCTCGGCTCGTATTCTCTGGAGGGCTTCAGTGACGATTTTTCTCAGCACCTCGTCATTCATGACCGCGACTCCTCCTGCCGTTTGGCTGACGCGAGTAGTTCCTGCACCAGCACGCGGTAATAGTTTTCTCCACACTGAGTCAATATTTCCCCAGCTCGGCCAAGATGCTGCTGGCGGTCTGGATCAGTCTTGTCGAGATGTCGGCCGATCTCGTAGTGAGCTAAGGCTTGTTCGTAGGGCATAGCTAATTGTGTGGCAAGAGCAAGACCTTTTTGCCAGGCTTTCCGCGCTTGGGAGGGTTTCCCGCTGAGCCAATAGTAGCGTCCTTGTGATAACCAGAACCTCGGCTTCCCAATAGGAAAGATGCGCGCAAAGCGATTCAATATCTTACAGGCTTTCGCCGCGAAGTTGGCCAGGCTGGGCAAGGGGTACTGGGCTTCCCACAAGGTCAGGTAGACTTCCGCAGGGCCGGCATACCCGGAAAAGGTGTGATAGGCACTGGGAGAAGATTTGCCGGTCAAGGATATCGCTTGTTGGGCGAGTTCCAGCGCCTGGTCAAACTCAGCTCGGCGCAAGTGGGCAACCGAGAGCAAGCCGGAAACTTCGATTTTCTGGTCTTTATCGCCAATCTCTGTATGGGTCGTGAGAATATGGTGCGCTTCTTCCAGCAAACTCAGCGCCTCATCAAACTTGCCGGCATGCATGTCAGAATAAGTTTCTCCCGCTAAGGCGAACACTCGATAACGTGGGTCATGGAGATGCTTGACCGACTCCCTCAGTGTGTCAGCCAATTGGCCAGCGGCAGGGAATTCCCCCTTAAACAAACGCAAATACATCAGACTATTAAAGCCATCTACCAGCCGGCGACGGTGCCCAAACTGCATAGAGATTCTGACGACCTCGTCAAAGGCTGCTCTGAATCTCTCCCAATTTCCCACCCCGGCATAATAGTACCCAACCCCAATCAGGGTGAGCAAACGAGCTTCAATGTCGTCGAATTTCTGCACCGACTCTAACGCGCGGTGCAGGTATGCCTCGGCAATACTCCGGAGCGGGATGAAGCCGAAAATGGCCCCTAAGAGAGAGTTCCCGACAGCTATCCCTGGCAGAGCACCAGCTGCTTCGGCTAAGTTGAGTAAACTCACTGCCGAGTACATCGACAGGGGCATTTCCCCGCCGAAGTAGTAGACTTCGATCAGTCGTTCGTAGGCGCGGCAGGCCGCGACGAGATCTTTATGCTGGTCTGGCAACCTGCCCAGCAAGCGCGTCGGCCACAGGCGATGACAGACTTG
>JACQEL010000070.1 GCA_016200595.1 Deltaproteobacteria bacterium | reverse complement strand
TAGCTGATAGCTTTTTCAACGTATCCTCATTGGTTGATAGGCGTTGACTTCACCTCGAATCCACTCGGCCATGTGGCTGACCTGTATGTCCAGACAACGGCGATAGTCCACTACCATGCCGGTGTAAGGGTGAGTAATCTGCGTCGCCATCTTTTGCTCAAACGAGCGGATGAAGGTCTTACGCGCCGTATCTTTCAACAAGCAGGGGCCATCCGGCAGACGAGAAAAGTCCGCGGGCGTGAAGATTTTGCTGTTCACCAGGTAGAGTACCAGCGAATCCACGATCGGTGCGCGAAACTCCTCGATGAGGTCTGAAGCTAAGGCCGGGTGGCGGTCGCGCAGGAGATGCAAATGCCCAACATACGGATGTAGCCCGCGGGCGACAATCAGGCCATAGAGATTGTAAAAGAACAGGGTATACCCAAAACTTAAGAGACTGTTAACCGGATCGGTCGGTGGCTGGCGGGTGCGGTGAGAGAACTGGAAGGTTGGGTCGACCAGCTGCCCCAAGGCAGCAAAATACTGTGCCGCTCCCGCTCCTTCATAGCCGTTGACCTCCTCCACCGTGGTGGCGTGTGGTAGCCTGACGCTGATCTCGCCCAGTCGGTCAATGGCTGTAGCTACTGCAGGAATCTGCTTGCGACGCTGGTGGCGCTGCAAGAGTAAGCGCGAATTGTGCAATTTGGTGGCGATAATTGCCTTAGCCGTGGCTAAACAAAATTCCTGGTCAGCCGCGCGGAGGAACTGTTGCCGGTGGAGGCTGACATTATCCCCCAGCGGGGAGTCGATAACGCCGTAATAGTTCCCGCGTGAGGAGAATAACACGATAGGGATATCTTCTTTCAGGCAATAGGTCATAGCTGGCGTGGTGATGGTGCAATTGCCGAAGACAAAGACCTGATCAATCTTGGCTGCTGGGACCTCCAGCAGGATCTCCCCTTCCTTTTTCACCACCAAACGGTCATCGTCCCGCGCTAGTACGCTGCCCTGTTCCTGAATGTAGAGCGTGCGCCGTAAAGGAGGTTGCACACGACGGGGTGGGGAGTCAGAAAGTCCGGCGTCCGAGGTCCGAGGTCCGGCGTCTATGGGGAGCTGGTCAGAAAGTCCGGCGTCCGAAGTCCGGAGTCCGGCGTCTAACGAGGGCTGGTTAGATAGTTCGGAGTTTGGCGTTTGGGGTTCGAGACCTTGCAAAGGTTGCTCGGGAACCGTTCGTGCTGAGCCCCCTTCGACTATGCTCAGGACAGGCTTCGACAAGCTCAGGGCAGGCTTTGTCGAAGCACGAATCATCTGTTCCTCCACAGGTCGTGGTGAACCTTTCGTCTCACTCAGGACTGGCTCTGTCAAAACACTGGGTGAGGGTTGCATATCTGCGGGTAATGGAATCGGAGCAGCGGCAGCCGGAAAGTCGCGCACGGTCTTTCCGACTTTCTCCAGCGCTTCTCCGAGGACTTGCGCCATTGCTCCGGTCTTCGTCTCTGTCTCTATCTCTGTCTTTTTCCTCGACTGGCGGGGCACGGGCATGTCCAGGGTGCGCAGGAAGAGGGTGCCGAGATAGCGAAAGCCCTGATCGAAGTGCACAAGCCGGGTCTTCTCCGGCTTCAGAGAGAGCCGCAGTTCTCCCAGGAGCGACTCAGTGAGTTGCAAGGCTTTTTCTGCCTTGGGCTGTTCTTTGCACAAGATGAGAAAGTCATCGGCAAAGCGGACGAGCTTGTACCCGCGGCGGATCATCTCCTCGTCAAACCGGTCAAGGTAGAGGTTCGCCAGGACGGGCGAGACCGGAGCGCCTTGGGGGATACCTTTGGTTGGCGTAATGACCCGCAGGCCCTCGCGGATCTCAGCCCGCAACCATAACTCCACTAACTGGAGGAGATCAGGATCGGGGATGCTTTGCTTGAGGCGGGCAAGCAGCAGGCTCCAATCAACGTTATCGAAAAAGGCGTCGAGGTCCGCGTCTACCACCCATTGATATCCCTCATCTCGATATTGTCGCACCTTGAACAAGGCTTGCTCCACCGAACGACCGCGGCGATAGCCGAAGCTGACGTCCTCGAACTCGGCCTCCAGGATCGGCGTAACAACCAGCGCTACGGCGGTCTGCGCCACTCGGTCCCGCACGGTGGGAATTGCTAGCGCGCGCACTCCGCCTTGAGGTTTGCTGACCGCGACCCGCCTAAGCGGTTGCGGCCGGTAGGTATGATCACGGAGAGTGCTCTGCAGCCGAGTGAGTTCCTCCTCTAACGCGAGGCCGAAGACATCCACCGAGATGCCATCCACGCCAGGCGAGCCGGCGTTTTCCTCGACCTTCTCCCAGGCGGCGAGGAGGTTGTGGCTGTCGATGACTGCGGGAAAGAGAGAGCTTCCGGGTGGTTGATGCGCTTGGTTCGTCATAGAAACAATTGACCTTGCCTGTTCGTGGCGCTATCGTTGGCACGCATGCGGCTGAGCAAGGAAAAGCGGAAATTTATTGCCGAGAATGCTGCTGAAGCAGCCAAGTATATCCTTTCCATTGTCATTCTCGGCCAGATCATCTCGACGTCTGTGAGTTGGCGGCTGATTATCGGCAGCGGCTTGGCATTCGTCGTGCTCATAGTCTTCGCTATCTTGATCTACCCTGACGATTAGGGCACAGAAGACCATATGGATGCTTTACTGATCCCTATAGCGATGGTGGTGATCTTCTTCGGTGTTATGGCCTATTTTGCTTGGCGGCAGGACCATCCGAAACACTGAGGCGCAGCGGCGCGCCCGCGAAGCTCAGGCGGGAGCGATGAGCAGTGTCCCCTCGTTCGCCCATTCCTCAAACAGCGCATCTGCTTTGTCGCTGTCTGGTTCTGTAACTACGACCTTCACCGCCAAGCTGGCATCTACACAAACTTCCTTGGCTAAGCTCATTGGTTGGCGCGCCCCTCTCGAAGCTGTCGAAGGATTTCCACCGAATCGCTGGTCTGGGGAAGTCGCGCCCGAATCTGACGGGCTTCCCGCAACCACTCTGGCAAGGTCAGGGGGCGCTGCGGGACAGTGACCGGAAGAGGCTGCTCAGGGATGATACTGACCCGTGTCCCTTTGGGGAGGGTTATTTCCTCTTCCAATTCAATCACATTTCCTTTCACGATACCTTTGTAGGTCATAGGGAACTGCCTCTTTATGGAACGGATTGTGGTCAAAAATGACGATAGCGCCTCACTGGCGAGCGGTAAATGAGTTGCCTGGCCTTACCAGCGGGCTTTACGGAACCTCGGAGACTTTGACCCTCCCAATGACGAACCCAGCATCCTGAGGAATCTCGTGTCCATCCTCCTTTAAGCTCTCCACGTGCAGCTCGATCGCTTCACGGACGTTCTCCAGCGCTTCATCGATAGTTTCTCCCTGAGAGAAACAACCCGGCAGAGCGGGAACTTCTACCCAATATCCGCCTTCCTCAGCCATGTGAATGAGTACGGTGTATTCCATGATCTCTTCCTTACAGAAGATCTGAGAACTCCTCCTCAGTTAATTCGGCTTTCCGAATGGCAGCCTTCAACAACGTCACAGTCCTCGCCCCTGAGCCACTCGATGACTTCCTTCACGGTCATATCTCGAAAGACAAGATGGTCGGCCCATAACCCTTGGCTTCTCCGCCAGGTGGCGATGATGTCCGAACGACCCTTGGTCTTCTTGTTGGGAGTAAAAACGATTTTATCCTCATACCCGACTTCGATGTATCGTTCTTGCCCCCGTTTTCCTGTTCTGTCCATGTGTCTTTCTCCTGTTCTTCAAGCTGATAGCTGACTGCTGAAAGCTGTTTTGCTGACCGCTGATAGCTTTTCTCAAAACGGATCGTGGTCAAAGATGACAACATCCCCCGTCACCGGCGAGCGGTAGATGAGTTTCTTCGCTTTGCCGTGCAGGGCGTGGGCGATCTTGAGATAGAGCCACACTGGCCCGGCGCCGGTAAGGACTACTTCGTTTCCTTCGCCGGCCAGCTCTTGGGCTCTGGCGACATAGCCGGGCAGGTCGGCGAGCTTGGCGGTGTCGGAGTAGAGAGATTTGAGGTCGATGGTTCGCTGCTCTGGCATGAGAGGGCCCTGACAATCCTTTACAGAGGCTGCGCTACGGTTTTTTCATCCCAAATAAGCTGCACGAGGATACCAAAGAAAAGAGCAAATGGAGCATAGAACAGCACTACTTTAGGAAAGATGTAACCAACCCAACCTGTCACAGCAATCACTGGAATGTTTTCGAGATCGTCGCGCAAGCTGAGTACTACAGTCTGTCCGAAAAATTCGCTCAGGACGAAGCCAATAAGTAACGTTTCCGATAGACCAACTAAGAAAACCCGAGAAACGCGAATCCACAATTCTTTACGCATGATGTCAGGCAGTTCTCCGTCAATCACGGCGCTGCGAGCTTCGACGTACAGATACCCCAGGGAAACGACCAGCATCATAAGTGCGAGCAACCCTGCTGCTATGGTTGGCATTCGCAAGAGCCATTTCCAGAGATCACTCGTGGTCATAAGGGGGAGATAGCCGACGAGAACGCCGGCCGCCAGACGCGGCAATAACTGTCTTATGTTGTCAAATAACTGTTTGCGCCAAAGCCAGGCTACGATGGCTCGAAAGACGGTAAGGAAAAGAATCCCGCTTCCAATGAAATACACAAGAAAACACCGGGTCTGCACGAAAGGAAGATCTTTCCAAGGATTTCCGCCCCAAGGCACGTGTAATTGTTGGCTAGTCCATATTACTGAAGCTGGCCACCTTGCTGACAACTCCAGAAGAGCTGCCGCGGCAACAAAAAATAGCAGCAGGCTTGTAAAGAGGAATGCTTTCCAATTCCGTCGCCAGAAATTACAGCCAAGCCTATGCCGTAAAATCGTGTCAGTTCTTGACTCGCCAGGTGTGAGCGTGCGTAAGAGAGCAAAGGCCGGGTCAAGATCGTAACGACGCAAAAACCACCCTGCTACCCTCGGAAGGTAGACAGATCCGGGAGCAACCTCACTGTAAAAAAAGTCCCGGACCTTTCCTTGCTCGTTAAAAACGAGCAACAGCATTTCTGCATCGCGGTTCAATCCAAAGAGGGCGAAGAAATGGGTAGCCCGCCGATCCCCCAGGTTGTAGCATTTTCGTAACCACTCATTGTGGTGTCCGATATCGTCTCGACTAAGGGTAAGCCCGCGGAGCCGGGCTCTATGGAACGCGAGCCAGGCGAGAACAAAACTCAGATCTATGCGCTCGTGTGGCTCGGCATCTGGCTTGTGAAGAACCCTAATCTCTTTATAGAAATGAGTAAGTGCATCGAAGTGATTGTTTCCCGAAGTGTGTTCGTCAATGAGTTGCTGGCACCCTCTCACGATAGGCCTCAGAACGGTATCGATAGTGAGATGTTCCTGGTATTTCTCCCAGAGGACGGAAACTAGAGGAAGTTTGTCTCGTTGTTGTGTCGTTCGATATGCGGAAAATCCTTCTTGGACTTCCTTACAGAGCTTCTCGGAAGCAGTAGCATTGGGATCTCTAGATAAAAATTGCGAAGTCATGATTCTAGGGGGGAAAGTTGAGCTGGGCCTGCAGGACGCGCTTTTGGCTGCGACGCTGGTTCGTCAATCTTCTCTATTGTTTCCTTTCCCGGAGGGAGTCTTATCCACTTGGGACGTTGGAGAATGAGGTAGTGCTCCGTTTCTTCGTAGAGATAAGTGACTTCCCAATCGTGCTTCCAGGCAATTCCCACCACAATAGGGATTACACCCTTGAAACCGCCGGTAACGTTAACGATTTTCAAATCTTCCGGTCCAAGATAGGACTCCTGGCTGTAAATCGCACGCTGGAGAGAAAGATTGCCTCGGCGTTCAAAAGTCAGAGCGTCACCGACTTGGAGCCCATCTACCTTGAGAATCGGAATTTGAGACAGCATCCGACCAAGGCGATCATTATCAGCCTCACTGTGCCAGTCCAGAACATTCTCCGGAGCACAACCAAACAGTCGCTGTGCAATGACACGTTTATTAAGTCGTGCGGCAAAGACTCCCTCCGGCGAGTCTGTTGCAAGCAACACGATGCGGCACTCCTCGGGTTCCAGCTTCTTATCTGTCATCAGAGCGTACAAGCTGGATACTTCAGCCGAGTAACGATTTGAAGGAATACTGGAGCGTGCTTTCCAGCCCGAGCCGTTCTCCACATCTTCAATTTTGAAATCTGCTAACAACCCTCTATTCATCCCATCTTCCGAGCCCATTAAATCTTCATACCGCTTTTCGCCTTTCCAAGACTTGTCAATGATTGAAAGGCCAACCGTCACGATAATGACATGCATACCCCTTACTCCTTGAGCCACTTGCTACGGTCACCAGGTGGATTGCCTTCAACCTCCTCTGGATTAGGTAACCCGACAGACTTGTTTGCTAGATCATTAAACCAACCCTGCGTCGGATAATGGATGTTGTAACCAGGATGCTGCCTCAGCAGATGACGCAGGTCTCGCCAGTGTGAAAGCGTGTCTCGTTGCTGGTGGGACACGCCAAAGTGCTGCTGGAAGAACTCGTCAACATGTGCTTCGATGAACCTGATATGGCGCTCTTCCGTACTGAACCCGTTCCATATGGTCTCCGCATCAGCATTCGCTGCGGTCGAAATGAGCGATTGTCGCATGCCAACAGCACTCAGCGGTAGCGATTCCAGCGGCGTGGGCCGCGCATCCCAGTCTTCGTAACGATTCGGGGGCAGCAATTCGACCGCGTTGATGACGATTTTCACCGTGCCAAAGCCAAGCGGCTTGGCCTTGCCAATCTTATGGAACCAGCCGTCCTCCAGTTGCAGAGCGTAGAGCAGCAGGCCTAGCTCTGGCCTGGTCAGGTCGGCAAAGTCCGCGGCGAAAGAAAATACTTGATTGGCCTTAGCAATAGAAAGTTTGTCCTGGCCATGCGGTTTGGTTTTCGTGATTTTCTGTTCGGGCTTGCTTGGATCATGGTGATAGTAAAACTTGCGTCCGCGCGCTTGGCCTCCTGAGTTATAGAAAGGACGATGCCTGGCTTTTGGTCCGGAGAGAGCCTGCCATTCGATATATTCCGCGCTTTGTTCGGACCAACCTGAACCTTGCGGTTTAGCATCGCCGATGTGCACGCGGCCCATATAGACGTTTCCTTTATCCAGCCAGCCGAACATGCGACAGCATAGGCAGAGGCTATCGGCCCGCTGACACTTCTTTCCACCCAATGGGAGACAGGAATGGGATAGTGCTTCGGCTACAGAACGGATCACGCCCTTCAAAGAAGAGCCGTAGATGCACGATCCTTTTTTCCAGTCGAGACTTTCAGTTGTCACACGCGAGACTGTGGTGAGCGTGCACGTCAGCCGCCCACTGTAATGCTTGGTGTGGAGTTGGTTGTGGGGGAGTGGCTGGTGAGTCTTTTTCGGGTCATACTCACTGCGAACAAAATTGTAAGGATTGACGAATTCCGTCATGGGGCTATTCCTCCGTGGGTACTGCTATGAAAATACTGGCGGTGAGGTTAGGCAGCCTCTTTGACCTCTTCAACCGTCACTTTCATCCCGAGCCTTTCCAGTTGACGAATTAACCGTTTGCGCTGCTTGTCCACGTTCCGACGCTCGA
>JACQEL010000261.1 GCA_016200595.1 Deltaproteobacteria bacterium | reverse complement strand
GGACGGTAATGTCGCCCTCGTCCAACCGAGGAACAAATTCACTGCCCATGAACTGGGCAAGGATGATACTGCTGACAAACACGAGTGCGGCAGTAAGGGCTGTCAGTCGTGGTCTTTGCATCACCCACGTCAGCACGGGCCGGTACAGTCGCTTGGCGTGGCGGATCAACCATGTCTCTTCCGCTCGCACCCCGGTACGCAGAAAGAAGCTGGCCAGCACGGGCATGAGCGTGAAGGACAGCACCAGAGATCCGGCCAGCGCAAACACCACGGTCAGCGCCATCGGATGAAACATCTTGCCCTCGACTCCCTGGAGTGTGAGGATCGGCACGTAGACAAAGATGATAATCCCCACCGCGAAAAAGATGGGCCGGAGCACTTCCTGACCAGCCTCCAGCACAATGCGGCTCATTTCTTCATCACTCAGGCGTGCCGCCGCGCGTTGTGGCTCGCGCCGCTCGGCCATGTGACGGACGATGTTCTCAATCATCACGACGGAGCCGTCAACGATGAGGCCGAAGTCGATCGCCCCCAGGCTCATCAGATTCCCCGACAGGCCGGTAGAGACCATAGCCGTGAACGCCAGGAGCATCGAGAGCGGGATAGCCAACGCCACAATCAAGCCACCGCGCAGATTGCCCAGGAGTAGGAGTAAGACGGCAATCACTAAGAGGGCGCCTTCGATCAGGTTCTTGGTGACCGTATGAATCACACGGTTGACCAGGTCAGAGCGGTCATAGAAGGGCTCGATGGTTACGCCAGGCGGAAGCGATGCTTGAATCTGCGTTACTTCTTCCTTGACCCGCTCAGCGACCACCCGGGCATTCTCGCCTCGCAGCATCAACGTCATCGCCACCACCGCCTCGCCTTCCCCGTCCATACTGGCCGCGCCAATGCGCGGCAACGCGCCTACGGTCACCGTGCCCAACTCCCGCACACGGATCGGCACCCTATCCGGTCCAGTGGTGACGATGATATCGGCGATGTCTGTGGTATTCTCGACCAAGCCTTCCCCACGGATGAGATATGCCTCGCCGCTATGTTCGATGTACCCGCCGCCCGCGACCACGTTGTTTTTCTCCAGGGCCTCGAATACGCGGCCGATCGGCAAGCGATAGCTCACGAGTTTGGTGGGGTCGATGACGACGTGGTACTGCTTGGCATAGCCGCCATTAGGAGCCACTTCGATGACTCCGGGTACCGCACGCAAGCGATAGGCAATTTGCCAATCGAGAATCTCGCGCAGTTGCATGAGCGTGTAGCCGGGGCCGTTTACGGCAAACATGAAGATTTCTCCCAAACCGGTAGTCACCGGCCCCAACTCAGGCGTGCCAAAACCAGCGGGGATCTGCTCCTTTGCCTGAGCCAGGCGTTCGGCCACCATCTGGCGCGCCAGATAGATTGGCACGTGATCTGTGAAGACGACTGTCACTGCCGAGAGGCCAAAGCGAGACACGGACCGGATCTGCTCCAGATCCGGCAGCCCACTCATGGCGGCTTCCACGGGGAAGGTAATATAGCGCTCGACCTCGACTGGTCCGAGAGGCGCGGTGCGGGTTAAGATCTGTACCTGATTGGTGGTGATGTCCGGTAAGGCATCGATCGGCAGACGTTGCAGGCTATAGCCCCCTATGCCCACGGTCAGTAGGGCGAAAACGAGGACCAGAAAGCGGTTGCGCAACGACCATTCGAGGATATGGTTTAACATCGGCATTACTCCTCCCCAGCTAGGGAGGCTTTCAGCAACTCGGACTTGAGCGTGAAGCTCCCTTCCGTGACAACCTGTTCGCCCTCTTGCATCCCTTCACGGATCTCAACCCAGCCGTCGCCCTTTTTGCCCAGAACGACGCGCCGTTTACTAAACATGCCGTCGCCGCGGGAGATAAACACTACGGTCTCCTCTTCCACACGCTGCACCGCGCTTTCCTGGATAATGAGCCCGGCAGTAGCACCGTGTTCCTGCGCAGAGATGATAGCGGTGGCGAACATGCCGGGCTTGAGGAGTCCTTGCGGGTTAGGAATCTCGACCCGAGCCAGGGCGGTGCGTGTGGCCTCGTTGAGCAGGCTGCCGATGTAGGTGACCGAGCCGTGGAAATTCTCTTGGGGGTAACTCTCGGTGGTCAGGCCCACGTCCTGCCCGACTTGTACCTTGGCGAGGTCTTTCTCGTAGACATCGAGCTGGATCCAGAGAGTGGAAAGGTCAGCGATGGTGTAGACGGAGCGCTCTGGGGACATTACCTCCCCGATAGTCAGGTCTTTCTCAGCCACGATGCCGGAGAAGGGAGAGCGTAACGGAAACTGGGAGATAGGTTCTTTGGCTTGCCAGGTGAGGCGGTGGGTGTCTTTGTTGGAGAGCCCATACAAGTGCAAGGTGGCGTGAGCGGCCTCAAACTCCGCTTTAGCTGAGAGGTAAGCGGCTTCGGCTTCCAGGACTTCTTTTTGCGACGAGATCTGTTGCTCGAACAGACGCCGCGCCCGCTGATAGTTTTTCTCTTGCACACTGGTCAGGGCCTGGAACTTGAGGTAGTCAGCCTTGGCTTTGCCCAGTTCGACACTGTCGAGCACGGCCAGGACATCGCCTTCTTTGACCGTGTCGCCGAGGAGCTTACGAACCTCGACCACCCGGCCGGCGATACGCGGGCCCACATGCGCCAGGCGGTTTTCGTTGGGCTTGATCACTGCTGTTACGCGCACGTCTTCCGTGAGCGGGCGCCGCTCCACGGGGGCGATCTTCAAGGTGAGGGAGCGCAACGCCGCGGGGGATAACCGCACGACGCCCGTCGCCTCGGCAGGTTCTTTAGTCGGAGGGCTCGCGGCTTCAGGGGTGTTCACCGACTCAGATCGCTGGCAGCTCGTGAGCAGACTCAGCGTGAGTGCGCAGCTCAACACGAAGTGACGCATATCCATAGCAGTCTCCAAAGAGTCGAATATCTACAGTTCCGTGCCCGTCGCCCGCTCGAGCGCGGTCCGCGCCTGCCAGTAGGCGTTCAACGCATCGATATACGACAGTTGGGCGGTGATTAAGTTGTTTTGCACCACGACAAGTTGCAGCAGATTGATTTGGCCTTCGCGATACGCGGTCTCGATGAGTTGAAAATTCTCGGTAGCGCGCTCCAACACAGTTTGCTCATAGACCTCCACTTCAGCCTTGGCGGTGTTGTAGGCACGCAACGCTTCTCCGACTTCCTGTCGGACTTGTAGCTCGACGCTCTGTCGCTCGTAGCCAGCCTGGTCTTTGCGGCCAGCGAGCTGGACCAGCTCGGCTTGTTTACGGTCAAACACCGGCAACGGGAACCGGATTTCTGCGCCGGCAATGTGGTCCCGCTTTTCCTCTTCCCGGTACACGAAACTGAGGGTGGGGTTGGGGACAACCAGGCGGCGAGTCAGCGCCATCTCTGCGTCAAGGCGCCCCAGCTCGGTACGAGCGGCCTGCAAATCTGGACGGCTCTCCAGCGCCGTACCGAGCAACATTTGCTCGTCAAAGGTTTGAGGCTGTACGGCAAGTTGTCCGGTCAGCTCGGCCGTCCCACGGGGTTCCTGTCCTAAGCGGCGCTCCAGCTCGCGCAGCGTATTACGGTAGTCGCGCTCGGCAGTCAGCGTGTCTTTGCGCGCTTGTCCCAGTTGGATCTCGGCCAGGTTGACCTCCAGCTTAGAAATCTCTCCAGCCTGGAAACGCACGGTGGCGACAGCGCGGAGGCGGCGGTTGAGGTCTTCAACCTGGCGAAAGAGATCAAAGCGGCGGCGCAAGGCCAAGGCACGGTAGAAACTCTCTTTTACCTGAGCCAGAACGAGCCGCTCGCGATCCTGTATCCGCTGGGTGACCACAGCGAGGTTGCGCTCGGCCTCGTCGATACGTTTCCCGCGCTGCCCGGCGATTTCGATTTCCTGTGAGAGCGTGACGGAGAAGTCGATATCCGAGCCACGCTCGCCCGACTCGCCACGAGAACGGTTAGCGACCTCGCTGCCAAGCTCGGGGTTGAATTGACTAGGGTAACGGGCTTTGACCAACCGGCCACGGGCGACCTCCAGTTCCTGGCGGGCGGCCAGGAGGTCCGGGTTACGGTCTCGCGCGAACGTCAAGGCCTCACTAAGGGTTAGGGATAAAGATTCTTGGCCTTGGCTCGCTGTCGGCAACATCCCTAGAGCTGCCACCGCGAGCAGACATACGACTCTTATCTGCATCAGGCGCCTCTGCACGAAGGAAGAGAGAACTGCCCCCTGCCAGTTGAGGGGGTTTTCATACGCGGCGAGAGAACCAATGGCTGACGCTGATGACCCGGAATGCCCGTGTCAGGACACAGCATACCGGCATCAGCAGGAAGCAAGCAGACGAATCCTACCCCTCTGGTCCTCCGGCCGGACAACGACACAGAAAGGGGGCAGGATCAGGTCAACAGGGCAGTGCGCTGCAGGTACAGCGAGAACACCTGGGAAGAAGAGACAGGATGAACAGGGGAAAGACATCTTACCCTGTGAGTCAGCACATCAGCACTGAACGGCAGGAGAGTCAAAGTAAAGGAGGCGACGACGGTAGTCTGGATCGGATCAGGAACAGTTGCAGCATGCGCTCCGGCCAGTTCGTCGCAAGCGCCCGGAAGGGCGGTTCTTTCGTGAGCTGAGGAAAAAGGGACGTCGGGTCCCTGAGCGGAAATCGTATGCGCGCATTGTCTTTCAGAGGTATGGTATCCTGGCAGAGCGTTGCGGAAGAGGGTGGTGTGAGCAAGCAGGTCCAGCGGGGAGTGGCTCAGCACATGGACAATCAGCAAAGACAGCAGGCTCCAGGTGAAGAGTTGTCCGTGGTGTCTTTCTCTGGTCGGGTTCCCAGTCATATGCTGATGCAGCGCTTTACTCACAGAATTGTACGTTTCTCAGCTACGCTTTGTAAATGCCCCATTGAATTTTGACACATCATCCAGGGCTCATTCATGGCAGAGACTCCCTTTTCTTCTCCTCATTGATGC
>JACQEL010000204.1 GCA_016200595.1 Deltaproteobacteria bacterium | reverse complement strand
TTCCCTAAATAATGATCAATGCGATAAATCTGGCGTTCGGAGAGAACCGTGCGGAACTCCTGATTCAGCGCGCGAGCGGAGTCGAGGTCGTGACCGAAGGGTTTCTCAATAACCACCCGCCGCCATTGGCCATTGGCCTCGCGCAGTAGCTCAGCTGCGCTGAGTTGCTGCACGACTGGCGCGAAGAAGTCGGGCGCGGTGGCGAGGTAGTACAAATAATTTCCCCGGGTGCCGTGGTCTTGGTCGATCTGCGCCAGGAGATCACGGAGTCGCTGGTAGGCGGTGGGGTCGCGGAGATCTCCGGTCGCGTAGTACAAACGCCGGACAAACCAGTGCCACAGGTCAGGGTCGATCTGGCCGGTGGCGAATTCTTTCATGTCTTCAGTGATCTTCTCGCGGAACACTTCGTGGGTCATCTCACGCCGGGCGAAGCCTACGACAGCAAACTCTTTCGAGAGGAAGTTTTCCCGTGCGAGATTGTAGAGCGCCGGGATCAGCTTGCGCTTGGTTAAGTCGCCCGACGCGCCGAAAATCGTCATGACACAAGGATCGCCAGGATGGGCGGGCCGCTCGTCTGTTGGGTTCGTCATTTCCGCCGATGCCATAACTCAAGCTCCTCCTTAGGAAAGTGAAGAGTTAAAAGTTAAGAGTGAAGAGTTGTCCGAGTTTTACTTCTTCACTCTTCGTTCTTCACTCTCTTTCATTCTCCAGTCGGCCGCTCGACGTGCCCGCCGAACTTGTACCGCATCGCTGAGAGCACCTTTTCGGCAAAGGTGTGCTCTTGGCGGGAACGGAAGCGTGTATAGAGCGAGGCCGAGAGGACATCGGCTGGGACCGCCTCTTCTACCGCAGCCATAATCGTCCAGCGTCCTTCACCAGAGTCTTGTACGAAGCCGGTGTAGTCTGCGAGCGTGGGATTTTCCGCTAACGCCATGGAAGCCAAGTCAAGCAGCCAGGAGGAGACGACGCTGCCGCGCCGCCACACCTCGGCGATGTCTGCCAGATTGAGGTCGTAGCGTTGGTCAGTAGGTAACTCTTTAGAGGTGGCGTTGCGCAAGATGTCGAAGCCCTCGGCATAGGCTTGCATCAGGCCGTATTCGATGCCGTTGTGAATCATTTTGACAAAATGCCCGGCACCTGAGGGGCCACAGTAGAGATATCCATCTTCGGCGGTACTGTGGGACTGTTCTCTCCCAGGGGTACGCGAGATGTCACCCCGGCCAGGTGCGAGCGTTTGAAAGATTGGCGAAAGGTGCTGCACGATCTGTTCGGGACCGCCGATCATCAGACAGTACCCTCGCTCCGCTCCCCAAATGCCGCCGCTGGTGCCAACATCGACGTAGTGAATACCCTTTCCTTGCAGGGATCGCGAACGCCGCACGTCATCTTTAAAATATGAGTTCCCGCCGTCGATGATGATATCGCCGGTTTCCATCCGTTGGGCGAGTGCCTGCACCGTCTGTTCGGTTGGTTCGCCCGCTGGCACCATGACCCACGCCGCCCGTGGCTTTTGCAGTTGTTGGACGAACTCATCGAGTGACGTCGACCCGCTTGCCCCTTCGCCAGTTAAGCGCTTGACGTTTTCCGCATTCAGGTCGGACACCACACACGTGTGCCCGCCACGCAGCAAGCGACGTACGATATTCGCGCCCATCCTTCCTAGGCCAATCATACCGAGTTGCATTCTCTGCTCCTTTCAAAAATAGCTCTCAATTGCGTAGGGTGGGCACTGCCCACCTTACTGCTGCCCACCTTTCATTGTTTTACCCTAACGCCTGCTGAATCGCGGTTTGCAGCGTCAGCAAACCTGCCTGCACATCTTTCCCTAAGTGGATACGCAGGGCGCGCCGCCCGCGCTCCGCTAACACCTGGAAGTCGCCGCGCGCCTGTGCCGCTTTTACTACCCCAAAGGTGTATCGCTGTCCGGGCACCGGTAAGTCTTCGGCATCATCACAGGTGATTTGCAGAAAGACTCCGGTGTTCGGTCCGCCTTTGTACGCCTGACCAGTCGAGTGCAGAAAGCGCGGGCCGTAGCCGAGACACGTCGCCACTTTCTTCGTATCACGCACCGTTTGACGCATAGCTTGTAATGGCAGGTGGTGCTCGGAGTTCATCTCGAGGTAGGCCGAGAGGCAGAAATAGTCGCCTGCTTGCATGCGGTTCAGATGCGCTTTGAGGTACCCGCTCAGCGTGCGGTTGCCGCCCACCGCTCGGGCCAGAGCCGCAGCATTTTTCTCATCGGTGAAGAGTTTGATGCCATTCTCTACGAGAATCGGAGTTTCCGGCGGAAGCGCGCCGGTCTGCTCATAGGCGGAAGTCAGTTGTCGAGTCGCAACTTTGCTGGCTTCGACATCTGGCTGATTGAATGGGTTGATGCCGAGGATCGAGCCAGCGACCGCGATGGCGATCTCCCAGCGGAAGAACTCTTCGCCGAGTTCGTAAGGATTGGCGACCAAGATGCGTACCACCGGCAGTCCGGCTTGTTCGAGTGCCGCAACCGCTGCATCTTGTGCGGCGTTAGGGGACGACTCCAGCCGTATATAGACGAACAAACGATCGCTGCCGTAGACCTGAGGAGGACCTAACGGCTCCTGATCTACCGGAATCAGCCCTTTGCCGTCCTTCCCAGTAGACTCCGCCAGTAGCTGTTCCAACCAGGCGCCAAGATCGGCAATCCCTGGCGAGGCGCTGAGCGTGACTTTGTCTCGTCCGTGCTTGGCGAGCACACCCATGATAGTGCCGAGCACCACGCCGGGATTGTCTGCGGGCGGGACACACGGCGCGCAACTGTGGAGCATCTCTGTGGCATTATCCAAAAATTTCTCGACATCGACCCCCATGATTGCAGACGGTACCATGCCGAAATCAGACAGGGCCGAGTAGCGGCCGCCAATGCTCGGTATGCCAT
>JACQEL010000203.1 GCA_016200595.1 Deltaproteobacteria bacterium | reverse complement strand
TTTGCGGGTCCATAGCTCAGGAGGTTAGAGCGGCGGACTCATAATCCGCTGGTCCCAGGTTCGAATCCTGGTGGGCCCATTCATCTGAGGAGATTTAACCAGCCTGTAGCCTGGGCTGTGAAGAAAGGAGGTTCTCGTTGGCCACGCAGATCGACCTGCTGGCTGCTCTTCAGGAGATTGATCAACGGTTGCAGCGCAAAGAACTCAGCTTGCAAGAGCTGCACCAGCAGGTGGCCACAACTAGGTCGCAGATAGAGCTGAAAGAGCGTGAGGTGGAGGAACGGCAACGGCGGATCACCGAGCTGGAGGTCAGGCACCAGGCAGCGGAAGAGCGACTAGGCGAGGAAGAAGAGAAAATCAAGGAAAAACGCGTCCGGCTCAACCGCATCCGGAATGAGCGTGAACTCCTGGCGATGCGCCGGGAGGTCGAGATCATGAAAGAGGCGAACGGCAAGTTGGAGGATGAAGCCCTGAAACTGCTCGAACAAATTGAACAGGAAAAGACGCTTCTGGTCCAGAGCCAGGCCCAGCTTGCAGACTTCCAGAACCGGATCGCGCAGGAGGCCGCTCAGATTGAGGCACAGGTTGCCACACTCGAAGCCGAAGCGCAGTTTGAACGCGGGGAGCGCGAGAAAATTACCCATCTGGTCGATGCCGACCTGTGCGCCCGGTACGAACGCATTTTTGCCAAGCGAGGAGGAGTCGCGGTGGTGGAAATCCGCGCCGGTATCTGTCAGGGCTGTCACATGCGGATCCCGCCGCAGATGGATAATCAGATCCGCAGCAACATCCAGCAGAATACGGGAACGATCTTCCACTGTCCTCACTGCGGTCGTGTGCTGTATTGGCGGGCGGCCTCGGAAGATACCTCCAACGCCTGAGTTGAGTGAGAGGAGATCAAACGGTCGCGTGTCATCACAAATAGGCACGAGGAAAGTCCGGACTCCATGGGGCAGGGTGGCCGTTAATGGCGGCCCGCTGTGAGGCGGGGAAAGTGCCACAGAAAAGAGACCGCCGGCTTCCGAGATAGAGAAAGGAGACAGAGACAGAGAGAAGAAAACTCTTCTCTCTGTCTCAAATCTCTGTCTCTGTCTCCTTTGCCGGTAAGGGTGAAAAGGTGAGGTAAGAGCTCACCAGGGCCCTTAGTGATGAGGGCCGCTGGACAAACCCCACTCGGAGCAAGACCAAATAGGAGGATGCCCGCTACGCGGGCAAGAGTTGCCCTACTCTCTCCCTCCGGGTTCGGTCGCTTGAGCGCGTTGGTAACAGCGCGCCCAGAGGAATGACCGTTGCCTTCCCCTATTAGGAGAAGGTACAGAATCCGGCTTACCGATCTCCTCTCACTCTTGCCCGTGGCCGGGCAAATCAGGAGATCCTTCCTGAGGAAGAATCTCGTTGGGCGTTTCTCTTTTTCCTCTTGACAGAGCGCAGCAAATTCTTCTTAATAACTGACTAGTCAGTTATTAAAAGGTGCAGCCAAGTCCTCAACGCTGGCCCGCGCCCACGAAGGGTGAGGGCAGCGCCGGCCGGACTGGAACCCCAGGCTCCTCGACGCGGCTCTGCCTGTCTTCGCTCGCTAGGGTTTGCACACGATGAATCAGGAGATCTTTATGTGGAATACCATGATCCCAAACCCGAAAGGGGTGTCCGGGGCGCCGCGGTGCAAACAGCGTCGCTGGATACGCCGCGGCCTCCCTCTCTGGCTCGTACTGGTCGGCCTTTGGTCTAGCGTGTGCGCGGCTGCCGAGGCTCCTCCGCCAGCAGTGAGGGCAGCCGAGAATGACAACACCCCGGCAGCGTCGGATGAGGGCGCCCCGGTCCCTGTCATTCCCCTCGAAGAGGCCTACCGTCTGGCGCTAGCAAACGAGGAACAGATTAAGATTGCGGGTAGCGAACTGGCCAAGGCCCAACTTCTGCCCTGGCGAGCGTACGCCCAACTGACTCCCCGGGCGGAGATCGATGGCGTCTTTACCCGCAATAAAGAGGAGATCTCTTTCTTTAGTCAGCCTACCTTGCCGGGTCAGCAGGGTACCCCGTCGACCATCCGGCCCTTGGAAAGCTGGCAGGGGACTTTCGTAATCACCCAGCCGCTTATTCAACCTTCATTTCCACCCACCCTGCAATTAGGCAAGGCATCCGTACACCAGAATGTCGAAAATTACGGTTTCACTATTCGTGAAGTCCTTTACGGCGTCGCGCGAGCTTATTACGACGTGCTGCGGTCTCAAGCTCAGGTCATTGTTGCCCAGGAAACGCTGCGCCTTACCCAAGATGAGCTGAAACAGGCCCAGGCGCGCTTTCGGGTTGGTGAAGTGACGAAGACCGATGTCTTACGGGCCGAGGTTGAGGTCGCGCGGGCCGAGCGAGCGTTGATCAGGAACCAGAATGAGCTGCAACTGACCTTGACCGTCCTGGCACGCGCCATCGGCGTAAGAGAGCCGCTACGCGTCGTTGAGCCGACCCCACCACAGTACGGGGGTGGGGGGTATGAGCAGTTAGTCGAGAAGTCCTACAAGCAGCGTCAGGACGTGAAGGCGCAGACGGCAGCCGTCGAGGTGGCACGCCAGCGCAAGAATCAAGTGCTGGCCCGCTACTTCCCGCAAGTCAGCGTCCAATGGCAGTTTCCCCGCCTTGATTCTCCGACGTTCGCTAACCGCGATCGTTTCTGGACGATGCTCCTCAATTTTCAAATTCCATTGTTCGACGGGGGCGTGCGTGAGATTGATCTGCAGGAACAGACACAGAACCTGACCGAGGCAGAGTTGCAATTGGACCGCCTGCGCAAGGATGTTGGCGTAGAGGTGAAACGGGCCCTCCTGGCCATCGAGACTTTGGGGGAAACGCTGCAGACCCTCAAGAAAGAAGTCTCCCTGGCCCAAGAAAACTTTGAGATTACCTCCAAGCAGTATCGCGTGGGCCTCGCGACCAGTCTCGATATCAACACCGCGCTGAATAGCCTCAACCAGGTACGGACGCAGTTTATTGACCAGACCTATGCGTATCAGGTTGCGGTCCTGGCCTTGGACCGGGCAGTGGGGGTGTTTGGGCAGGACTATCTCCCTCAACGCTGACTGCCGGTCACCAAGGTGATGAACTCCTCACGCGTGACTTGTTGAGAGCGAAACGCGCCTAACATGGCACTGGTGGTGACTACCGAGTTCTGTTTTTCCACTCCGCGCATGCGCATGCACAGATGTTCGGCCTTGATGATGACCCCTACGCCCAAGGGGTCTAATTCTTCCATCAAGGTATTGGCAATCTGTGTGGTCAGACGTTCCTGCACTTGTAAACGACGCGAAAAGACTTCGACTAAGCGCGGGATCTTACTGAGGCCGACGATGTGATGTTTAGGAATGTAGGCGACATGAGCCCGCCCGAAAAACGGCAGGATGTGGTGCTCGCACAGCGAGTAAAAGTCGATGTCCCTGACCAGGACCATTTCTTGGTAATCTTCTTCGGTAAATTTCGCCTGATTAAGGATGACTTTGGGGTCTTGCACGTATCCCTTCGTCAGATATTCAAACGCGCGCGCGACGCGAGCCGGGGTCTTGAGCAAGCCTTCCCGCTCAGTATCTTCGCCCATGTACTCCAAGATCTGTCGCACGTTTTCTTCCATGCCTTTGAGGGGAGGGGTCTGCGTCTTGAGGACGGTGACCTTACCGTTGCGAACTTTCCCACGAACGGGTCGTTGAGTGTTCATCGAATTCATGTGCTCCTGAGATTTGTGATAACCAGTGAATACCCTAGAGACTCTCGGTGCCGGTCACATGCGAAATACGCCGACGCGGTGGTCGGGAATAGGCGCATTCAGTGACAGGGCGATACTGAGGCCCAGCGCATCTCGGGTCTCGTACGGGTCAAGGATGCCATCATCCCACAAGCGGGCGGTCGAGTAGTAGGGACTCCCTTCTTCCTCATACTTGGCCAGAGTTGGTGCGGTGAACGCCTTTTGCTCCTCGGGACTCATGCTCTGCTTTTTTTCCCGTAGTTGTTGCAGCTTGACGGTCAATAACACTCCCGCCGCCTGTTCTCCGCCCATGACCGAAATGCGCGAGTTCGGCCACATGAACAATAAGCGGGGCGAATACGCCCGGCCACACATGCCATAATTACCGGCGCCGTTTGACGCACCGATAATCACGGTGAACTTCGGGACCTGGGCGTTGGCTACCGCATGCACCATTTTGGCCCCATCCTTGGCAATGCCGCCTTGCTCGTACTTTTTCCCGACCATGAAGCCGGTAATGTTCTGCAGAAAGAGGAGCGGGATTTTGCGCTGACAGCACATCTCGATAAAGTGCGTGCCTTTGAGGGCCGACTCAGAAAATAACACGCCATTATTCGCGACGATGCCAACCAGGTACCCATGAATGCGCGCGAACCCAGTGACGAGGGTCGAACCGTAGCGCGCCTTGAACTCGTGCAAGCGACTGCCATCGACCAATCGCGCAATGACCTCATGGACGTCATACGGTACGCGGGTATCGCGCGGGATCACGCCGTACAATTCCGTTGGGTCGTATGCCGGAGACTCTGGGGCCTCGCGGTCCAGAGGAAACTTCTGCGCGCGGGGCAAATTCTCGAAGATGGAGCGGGCAATCTCTAGGGCGTGCTCATCATTGTCGGCCAGGTAATCAGAGACCCCAGAGATGCGCGTGTGCACGTCGCCGCCACCTAACTCTTCAGCGGTCACCTCTTCACCGGTCGCCGCTTTTACCAGGGGAGGGCCGCCCAGAAAGATAGTTCCTCGTTCCCTCACGATGATGTTTTCATCGGCCATTGCCGGCACGTATGCCCCGCCCGCCGTGCACGAGCCCATGACGACTGCAACTTGCGGGATAGCTAGCGCTGACATGCGTGCTTCGTTGTAAAAGATGCGACCAAAGTGCTCACGGTCGGGAAAGATGTCAGCCTGATACGGCAGGTTCGCTCCTCCAGAGTCTACTAAATAGACACAGGGCAAACAGTTGTCCTGAGCGATCTCCTGAGCGCGCAAGTGCTTCTTGACGGTTATCGGGTAGTAACTGCCGCCCTTGACGGTCGCGTCATTGGAGACGATCACCGTCTCGCGACCGTGAATTAACCCAACGCCGGTGGCAATGCCAGCCGAAGGAGGATCGTCATACATGCCATAAGCGGCAAGCGGTGAGAGTTCGAGGAAAGGAGTGTTGGGATCAATTAGGGCTTCGATGCGCTCGCGCGCCAGGAGCTTGCCGCGGGCTTTGTGACGGGTGCGAAACTCTTGTGGTCCACCCAAGCAAGCTTTGGCCAGTTCTTCTTTGAGGTGGCTCACCAGGGCTGTCAAATGAGCGACGTTAGCCTGGAACTCTGGGGAACTGGTGCGAATTTTACTCTCGATACGGTCCATCTCTGCGCTTTCTCTCGTTCGAACTAAATAT
>JACQEL010000202.1 GCA_016200595.1 Deltaproteobacteria bacterium | reverse complement strand
TTCTCCCCATCGAAGACCCCAACTGCCACATCACCAGGGTCGGCAAAGCTCCTGCCTTCTGGGATAACGTTTAATGCCTTGCGCGCACGCGCGGCGTGCAGCAGCGCAGCGAGCGTGTGTGATTTGCCGCCACCGAAGGGAGTACGTAGCTTCAGGACGCGGTTGTAGCCGCTCTTACCGGCCAGGGAAGCCAGAACTTCATCGAGCAGCTTGCGGAGGTCGGCCGTGAGGTAAGTAGAACGAAAGAACGCCTCCGGATCGCGATTAACCACCGGCACATTCGGGTCCTTGGCGGCAATAGCACCAAGGTCGATGGCAAACACTGACTCCGTAAGAGTTCCTGATTCCACATCAGGATGTAACTTCACTAAGTCAGTCCAGGGGCGAAGTGTATGCATGCTCATGGCAGACCAACCTTTCCTCGCAATGCCTGCATCAATTCTATCACTTCTGGTGGAACTCGTTCGTTAGCGACTTGCCACTCAGCGACCATTTTGGCAAGATCGCTGTCCCTGATCATGCTTGATTGTCGTCCGGCATCATGGGTGTAAATCCAGTCTCGCACATCGTGAAGCAACTCCTTTCCCGAAAACTCTTGTCTCCAGGTTCCGTCCTGTAGCTGCGTCTGGGCTGTCGTATGTGCGGTGGCAAGCATCCTCTCAATCTCTGTCACGCTAGTTACGCTGCTTCGAGAGGAGAGATCTCGGAACCAAGAGCAGTGTACGATGTAAGCCCGCGCTTGGGCTTCACTTGTGACCTCGGGGCACAAAGGATGTGAAGGGAAATCTGCGAAAAAGCGCTCGCGCAGATCTGCGATAACCTGACGACATGCCATCCACCAGGTCAACTGGCTTGCCCGAGTTTGCAAACGGACATTGATTTCCTGCACTGTACGCTGTCCTGTGTTGAGCACGCAGCCTGCTAATGCCTCCGGATCTAAAAGGTAATTCTCGATTTCATGTACGATCGGAACGAATACAAGAGCACCGCTTTGCGGGTTGGCCCATTGGTGTCGATTGCTCTTACGGAAATCCCGGTCGATCAAACCAAAGACATGCTTGTGGCCATTGGCATGTGCATCGGTCACGATGGCGCGGATATTTTCGTTGCCTCCCGCGATCAGAAAACGAATGTCGGCTCCTCCCCACACCTTTTGGACGTAGTCACGAGTGATGGGATCTTCAACCCACAGGACCAGTGGAGAACTGTAAATCGCGGGCAGGTCGGAAGAGACGTTCATGCCTAGCTGTCGGTCTGCTGTTGAATGCCCCAAGCCTTAGCGCGTGGATCTTCTGGGGGAACAAGGAAATGACGCTCAAACGAGAGCACCGACTCGTAGACCTCTGGCGAATGAGTAGCGACGATGAACTGAGAGTTTGGTTGCAGCTTCCTCAGGGCACGGAGAATGAGCGCATGCCACTGGGGATCGAGGTGCAGTTCCGGTTCGTCGATACAGATGATCCCTCCCTCGAACCTGGTCGCCAGCATCCATCCAACAAAGTTGAAGAGTTCCAATTCTCCTGAACTGAGAGAGTCGAGGGCCACACGCTGCTCACCAGGACCCATGAGGAAGACATCGAATCCTGCGTCGGGGTCGTCGCCCGCAGGTTCAACGGAAAAGTGCTGGTCACTACCCGGATGGAATAGTCGCCACGTTTCATCCAATTTTTGCGTGACTGCCGCGTAGCGCGACTCTTTGTCCATTGCTCGAACGGGGCCTCCACCCATAAACGCATATGCCTTCGCATTGACTAAATGCTGCTTCACGACCCAGAGTCTATTTTCCTCCGTTTCTGAAGGCCGCTTCCCGCGCTTGCCTGACGTGATTGGCACCGGACCGACGAACTTAGGCGCACGCCATGATGAAAAGTACGCGCAGGGAATACGAAAATAACTCTCGGCCCGTTCCACGCCCCCATCTTTCTGATAGCGACTAGTTGCCGACTGATGCTCAGTACGTATCCTCCCTCTCGGGGTCTCCAGGCAGGCGCTGATCTTATAGTCATCCGCTCCCGACCGAATCGCCTGCGCCGCCGCAGAGCCGCGCAACAAGCCCTTCTGCTCTGCGGCAATGAGGCAGGCTTCAAGCACGGTTGTCTTGCCGCAGCCATTCGGACCGGCCAGAACAACAATGTCAGTCGGTATGTCGTTCAGTCCAACGAACGACAGGGACAAGCGATCGATGCCGCGAAAATTCTCAATCGTGATTTCCCGGATCGCGGTTCGGACAAATTCTTTACTTGTCATTATTCTTTACTGCCTTTGTGACCGTCCGGTTCTACTGGTTGACCGTAGGGAAAAACGATTGCCTCGCTCGCGTCCAACTCGGCAGCTTTATAGATATGCCGCCACTGTTGCGACATCAGGCTGAAGCGCCAGTAGAGTCGGCTTCAGATGACGGGAGAGATTTTCGTCGAGTTTCAGCTTCATGATCCTGCGGCAATTTTCCACACGTTCTCCCGAGAGAGTTCCGCCGCGTAAGCCAACGCTGCGTGAATGTCATCGAGAGTCAGTTGCGGGTAGTGGTCGATGATCTGGTCAGGGGTCAGCCCTTCCGCTAAGGCATCGAGAATAATGGCAATGTAGATCCGAGTACCGCGGATACACGGCTTGCCCGCACAGATTCTTGGGTCCACGCTCACGCGATTAAGTAGCTCTTCGTAAGTCATCGTGTCGCTCCTTCCAGACGCTGGCTCGTTTGCTTACCATCCTCATGATGAGTCATACTCCGCTCCTAGAGTCAAACAAAGGCGTTACTGATGCTTCGATCAAGGCCCGCCAGTTGGAAAGCAACTTGCCCAGGGCAGCCTGCTCAGAAGTAGTCGTCGTGACAAGTCCTTTAGCTCCGTCTTCGCTTTTTCCCTTGAGCCCTGCTCCCGCCAACGCCTGAGCGACGAGGCGCAGCCGCTCACGGTCCGGACGGGATTCGTCCAGGAATTTGGTCAGGTTCCGTGGCTCGTTCTCGATGAGCCAGAGCACGCGATGTAGCACATCGATCAGTGGCGCAGGCGTTCCTGTCTGCGTATCAGGCAACCCCAACTTTTCGTCCTGCCCCCGCTCGGTGAAGTCGTGCAGTCGATACTTCCCTTTTTTCTTCTCGACCAGTGCGTGGCTGCCCGACGAAAGCCCCCTTTGGCCATCCAATTCCACCGCCTGACCATAAGTGAAAACGATGGCTTCGCCTGCCTCCAGTTCGGTAGCTTTGTAGGTGTAGCGCCAGAGAACATAGAAACGGCTCGGGCCGTCCACTGCTGCAACGCCGGAGCGTGGCACACCGAAGATTTTCTCTAGCAGGGTCTCAAGGACAACGCCTTCGACTTCAGCGAGGAACTTCTTGGCCGGGACTTCCTCACCGTTCGCATACTCGACTCGTTCGAAGCGGGTAAACGCGCGTAGGCCCGCACCCACAGCAGCAATTACGAGGTCGGCACCGACGATACCCATCTCCCATAACGTCTCTACCCGTTCACGAACAATGCGCTCAAGCTCAGGTCGCACGTCGTCTTCGTAGGAACCAGTAGAAGCACCCTCACGTTTACGGGCGACGAGAAAGATACTAGAGGCAAGAGCGGCAGTATCTTGTGCGATCAGCCGCCCAGACGTTTCTGTAGCAAGCGGCCACGCTTCAACAATGCAAAAGCCAGACTGCCTGAGCGCATCCACAAGTGTGGCCCAGCCCAAAGTAGTCTTGTGGGCGTAAACCACTACCATATGCCCGCCTGGCTTAAGGACTCGATGAGATTCAGCGAAAGACTGGGCCATCATCGACTCATACGCATGTTTGGCTTTTTCTTTGTTACCAGCATGCCGAACTGCATCAGCCACGGCTTCGCTTTTCTTTGGTGTGCCTCCCGTGGCGAAATGCTCCGGGTAGAGGTGGCCGATGGCTCTCTTTAGCCACACGTAGAAAAAGTCAGAGAGGTCTGCATAGGAGACGTTATCGTAGTAAGGCGGGTCTGTCACAACTGCATCGAATGAGCTTTCTTGCCAGGAGAGACTTAACGCAGAACCGCGGGATACGTGGCTCACTCCGCCAATAGAGAGATCTCGCAGATTTCCCGCAACCTCGCTCAAACTACCTTCCCAACATGCAATTTCTTTATTGAACGGGTTTGCTTCCGCAAAATCCCAAACCATTGGCAATGCCTGGCGTCCAAACGTATGGACAATGCCTCTACCGCCATCCGACTTCAGCATGCAGAGAGAAGAGTTGAAGTCATCCTGCTTATCCAGGACGCAGCCAAGACCCGTTGTCAGTGCCTTCACCCGCTCTCTATCGTACCCTTCACGTCGCATCTCTGTCTCTGCCTCTCGCACAGCAGCGGTGAAAGTAAGCAGGCAGAGCATCTGGCGGGGTGTGAAAAGATCACTGAAGGTGGTCCGCCCGTAGAGACGAACCCAGAAGCTATTCTTTACGTCATCGATGATTGGTTCATCCGGCACGGTCAACCCTGTCCGCGTACACAGGGCTTTGATCCTTTGCCGGATAGTTTCTTCATCCAGGACAAAGCTGGGCAAATCGTCGGCGGAAAGGTAAGCCTTGCCCTGTTGGCCCAGTTTGGTACAGACTACCGCCATCATTTGCTGGCCTATCCGCCCCGCGCAGCCTTCGGCTTTCACGTAGTTGCTATCCGCTACCGTTCCACAGAAAGGACAAGTTGCATTGCCCCCTTTGGAAAACGCAGCCGGGTCGAAGCCTAATCCCTTTTCGCCGGTCGCCTCGACCACTTCGAAGCGCACCCGCTTCTCATCTTTGGGGGCAATCATTTTCAGTGCTACGTAACGCTCTGTCTTTTTGCAAAGCCATGTCTGCTTGACCAAAGGAGCGGTAGCGCCGCAGGAAGGATTCTTACACCGGACGGTTAGGGTCCAGAGGTAGGCAACCGGTGTGAGATAGCCGGCTGGTATCTCTACAGCGAGCCGTTGCTGGCCTACCGACTTAAAGCCGCGCCCGGCCATCTCCAACTGTGGCTCACCAAAAACCTGTCTGATCTTGGGAGTTTTTGGATCGGGAATGGGAGGATAGAGATCGCCGATCTCCGCCTTGACCTTCTCCAGCACCCACTGCCCCCAATACCGCACCTCTTCGGCCAAACCGGCCCATGTTCCGTCTTTGGCCGCACCTTTCGCAATAGGGTCAGGCTTGCCGTACTTCTGTGGATAGACGAGGGTGCATAGCTCAATGATGTGCGCGACTGGGTTCAGGTCGAGAGCATAAGCTTCACAGCCGAGACGCAGTGCTTCAAGCGGGATCGCACCGCCACCGGCAAACATGTCGAGGACCTTAGGCCGAGGCGCACGATCTTGGAGGATGTCTTCGACACTAACAGGCGGCCCGCCTATTCCAC
>JACQEL010000201.1 GCA_016200595.1 Deltaproteobacteria bacterium | reverse complement strand
GGAGAAGCACATGGCAGGACCTGCGAAAGCGTGTCTTCCTGTACACCATCAATCCCCTCTCAAAGAGGAAAGAGCCATGACCATAGTTCTCCTCAATCATTTGTGGCGAACGTCGTTCATGCTTCGACTTCACCCTGCGGGTTACGCTCGGCACGAACGGGCCTCGAACACCGTTCGCCCTGAGCCCTTCGACAGGCTCAGGACAGGCTAGGCGGAGCGAAGTCGAAGGGTAACCGCAGAGTCTTTCCGATACATCTCATTTAGGTTCCCTATATGCCTGTCACATCGTTTCCTCAAAATACCCAGCAAACAAGAGACAAGGCTACAATACCGGATCCCGGCAGACACATTCCGAGCCACATCGCTCTTTTTATGCCTTCTCTTGGCGGAGGCGGGGTGGAGCGTGTGATGCTCAATCTGGCTAATGCTTTCGTCGAGCGGGGGTCCCGAGTTGATTTGGTAGTATGTCGGGCCGAAGGCCCTTATCAGGATCGTTTGCCAGCCCAGCTCAACCTCGTCGCGCTCAAGGCTGCTCCGCCAGGGTGGGCACGGCTCCTCATCCTCGCGGCTGATCCCAAGGGTCTCCAATCGCTATTGTGGCCGGTACTGCTCCCGCTCAAAGGGGAGAAGCAGTTTCGCTACCTTCCGGACCTCGCGCGTTACCTGCGGCGCGAGCACCCGCAGGCCCTGCTGTCTGCGCTGACTAAGCCGAATCTTATGGCGGTGTGGGCTCGACGCTTGGCTGGCGCTCCAACTCGGCTCGTCATTAGTGAGCACAGTACCCTGTCTCCAGACATGAGCTTGCCGCGCGGGAAGTGGAAATGGCGATGGCGATTCTCCCCCTCTCTAGGGCAGCGGGTGTATCCTGGAGCGGATGCTATCATCGCGGTCTCCAATGGGGTAGCCGATGATCTGGCCCAGTCCGCGAGCATCCCGCGCGAACGTATCACCACGATCTATAACCCAATTGTGAGTCCGACATTGGTCAGCCAAGCCAAAGCCCCGCTCGACCATCCCTGGTTTCAGCCATCTGCTCCGCCAGTAGTGCTTGCAGTAGGAAGGCTGTGCGAGCAAAAAGACTTCCCAACCCTTCTGAGAGCCTTTGCCCACGTGCGGGCGCAGCAAGAAGCTCACTTAATGATCCTTGGCGAAGCAGACGCAAAGCGTGTTACATTTCGGTCCGACCTCATGGCGCTGGCCAGCCAATTAGGCATTGCCGATGACGTAATGTTGCCCGGCTTCGTGGCCAACCCCTTCGCGTACATGGCACGCGCCGCGGTCTTCGTGCTCTCCTCCGTCTGGGAGGGCCTGCCGAGCGTGTTGATTGAAGCCCTTGCGTGTGGTTGTCCAGTGGTGAGCACCAACTGTCCTAGTGGCCCGGCAGAGATTCTGGCAAACGGAGAATATGGCCCCCTGGTACCAGTGGGCGACGACGCGGCTCTCGCCAACGCGATCATCTCGGTGCTGAGTACGCCTCCAGAGCGGAACCGGCTACGAGCCCGAGCTGCGCGGTTTTCGGTGGATTACGCGGCTGACCGATATCTAGAAGTGTTGCTCGGCGCGACATAAAAAAGAGGAGAAGAGGGAAATCCACGCGTGCGCTGTTGGCGCGCTGCTCGCCTTGCCATAAAGCTGGGTGAAGGTACCTGATGTCGAACTGCTGGCGAACAATTGATTGAGAGACGCCAGCCTGGAGCATGACAGGAGAGAGGCATGGGATTCGATACCGCGGTGAAAACCACAAGTGCGGCGCCACCACAACACGTCATCGTCGTACTTGGTGCAGGCCGGAGCGGTACGAGCACCATCACGCGCGGACTGCAGACCCTGGGGGTAGAGCTAGGGGATCAACTCAGGCCTGGTGGAGGGAAAAATCCAACCGGCTTCTTTGAAGATGAAAGCCTGATGAAAATCAACAAGCGCCTGCGAAAAGCTCTCGGCCTGCGCGCAGAGAGCGTCTCTCTCATCGAGCCCCAACAGTGGCAAACACCCACTGTGCAGGCCTTTCAGCAGGAGGCCAGGGAGACCATCCGCCGTCGATTTGGCACATATTCCCTCTGGGGCTATAAGTATGCTGGTACCCTTCGCTTACTGCCGTTCTGGCGTATGGTGTTCCATTCCTTAGATTTGGACGTTCGCTATGTTATGGCCGTCCGTAACCCGATAAGCGTCGCACGCTCCCGAGCGAAACTCAATCCTCGGCGTGGCACCCAAGAGAAAAGCGACCTGGAATGGCTAGTCAATGTCGTGCCTTATTTCCGAGAAGTCCGCGAGAGGCCATTCGTAGTGGTGGACTATGACCTTGTTCTGGCAGATCCGGTGACGCAACTTGAACGCCTCGCCACTGCGTTGGATCTGTCGATCACTGCAACCACAAAGGTCGCCATGCAAGAATACGCTGACCAGTTCTTGAACCTTGGCCTGCGGCACAGTCGCTTCACAGACGAAGACCTCGATAACAACCTGCAGGTGAACAGCTTAACGCGAGATGCCTATCGCTGGCTGCGCCGGCTTGCTACCGACGAAATTGATCAGGACTCCCTCCAGTTCTGGCAGGAGTGGTCGCGGGTCGAGAATGCGCTTGCTCACCTGGGTCCTATTCTTCGCTACCTCGATCACGTGGAGGCTGAGCTGCGCTGTGCGCAACGAAGCGTGCTGGGTCCATTACAAGCCGTCCCACAACTGTGGCAAAATCTGCGCCAGAATTGGTCCCTCGAGCGCTTGGTCATGAAGTTACGAACTGCCGTGACGCGGGAAGCCTCGTGAAAAGATGGCGATGACGACCCTGGTAGCGCGGCTATCTTGGCCGCGTTGCCGGCCAGGCAGACAAGATGCCTACCACCCCCAGGACAATCTACTGACGAACTGCGAGTACGCCAGTAATGAGTATTGCCTCTCTCAGTTCGCGAGCGCGGAGGGCAAACAATGAACGTTTTCCACACACACTCCCGCATCGTTTCTGACTACGCGATCTACATTTGCTTCGAGGGCTTCCCGGTAGCCATCGGTTCAGAGAGCAAGAGTTAAAGATGACCAATTCATTTTTCGACCACCCTATCCTCAATTCTCCCTACGACTACCCGGCTCGATACTGGGAACTCGACGACAGCGGACAACCGACCCAGAAGATTATCGAGCGCCGCCGCCGGGCTGAGTTCATCACGCCGATCCCAAAGCCGAAGAAACAGAAGACGTCCGCTGCCCAGCTGCAGATGGTTTTCGACGAAGGGAAAGGGCTTTCGACCGCGGCGCAGCAGTATGATCCCACCTCAATCATCAATGAACTGCGCCGGCATGTGGACCAATGGCGCGCTTTGCCCCATCCACACCAGTGGCAGGTTACCCCGGAGACGGCTCGCCTGCTCCAGCATTGGCGGCATCACAATTTCAGCAGTATTCGCCCTTTCTTCTGCCAGGTGGAGGCGGTAGAAACTGTCATCTGGTTGACCGAGGTGGCGCCACAATCAGGGCAGGCCGGAAAAGGCATTCTGGAACACCTTGTGAATGCCAACAATGACGCCAACCCGGAACTCATGCGCCTGGCGCTCAAACTCGCCACCGGTGCAGGAAAAACCACCGTTATGGCCATGCTGATTGCTTGGCAGACCATAAATGCAGTACGGCGTCCGCAAAGCCGCAAGTTCTCTCGTGGCTTTCTCGTGGTTGCGCCGGGCATCACGATCAAGGATCGTCTGCGAGTCCTCCAACCGAATGACCCTGACAGCTACTACGTCAGCCGTGAGTTGGTTCCGGGCGACATGCTGGACGACGTGAAGCGCGCCAAGATCATCATCACGAACTACCACGCCTTTAAGCTTCGTGAACACATGGAACTGTCGAAGGGCGGTCGTTCCTTACTCCAAGGGCGCGGTGAAGAACTGAACACGCTGGAAACCGAAGGACAGATGCTGCAGCGGGTCATGCCCGACCTGATGGGCATGAAGAATATCCTCGTGCTCAACGACGAAGCCCACCATTGCTATCGCGAGAAGCCGGGAGTCGAGGACGAAGAAGACCTGAAAGGCGATGACAAAAAAGAGGCCGAGAAAAACAACGAGGCCGCTCGCCTGTGGATTTCCGGCCTTGAGACAGTGAATCGCAAGCTCGGCGTCGCTCGCGTGATCGATCTTTCCGCCACTCCATTCTTTCTGCGCGGCTCGGGCTATGCGGAAGGCACGCTGTTCCCGTGGACGATGAGCGACTTCTCGCTCATGGACGCCATCGAGTGCGGCATCGTCAAACTGCCGCGCGTTCCCGTGGCCGACAATATCCCCGGCACGGAGATGCCGATGTTCCGCAACCTTTGGGAACACATCCGGTCGAAGATGCCGAAAAAGGGCCGAGGCAAAGCCAATACGCTTGATCCCTTGAGCCTGCCGCCGCAACTCCAGACTGCCCTCGAAGCCCTCTACGGTCACTACGAGAAGACCTACCGTCTTTGGGAGGATGCCGGGATTCGCGTGCCGCCCTGCTTCATCATCGTTTGCCAAAACACCTCGATCTCCAAGCTAGTGTACGATTTTATCTCCGGCTTTCACCGGCAGAACGACGACGGCTCGACGACACTCGAAAACGGACGCCTCGCGCTGTTTCGCAATTTCGACGAGCACGGCAACCCGTTTCCCAGGCCAAACACATTGCTCATCGACAGCGAGCAGCTCGAGTCTGGCGAAACGCTGGACGACAATTTTCGCACTATGGCGGCTGATGAGATCGAGCGCTTCCGCCGTGAGATCGTCGAACGCGGCGGTAAACTCGCCGATGAACTGCAAAAGGGGAAAGAACTTGATGACGTGACACTGCTCCGCGAGGTGATGAATACTGTTGGCAAGCACGGTCAGTTGGGTGGTTCGATTCGCTGCGTGGTCTCCGTGTCGATGCTCACCGAGGGTTGGGATGCCAATACCGTGACCCACGTGCTGGGCGTGCGCGCCTTCGGCACCCAGCTCCTGTGCGAGCAGGTCATCGGCCGGGCGCTGCGCCGTCAGTCCTACGACCTCAACGAAGAAGGTCTCTTCAATGTGGAATACGCGGATGTACTAGGCATTCCCTTCGACTTCACCGCCAAGCCGGTGGTCGCGCCACCGCAGCCGCCACGCGAGACCATTCAGGTAAAAGCCGTTCGGCCCGAGCGCGACGCGCTCGAAATCCGCTTCCCACGTGTCGAAGGCTACCGCGTCGAATTGCCCGAGGAACGGCTGACCGCCGAGTTCAACGCTGACTCTGTGCTGGAGCTGACCCCGGACCTTGTCGGCGCTACAGAGACCCAAAACTCGGGGATCATCGGCGAAAAGGCTGACCTCACGCTGGTGCATACTGGAGACGTGCGTCCCTCGCAGGTGTTGTATGAGCTGACGTCCCACCTCGTCCTGAACAAATGGCGTGATGCTGGCGAAGATCCCAAGCTCCACCTTTTTGGACAACTCAAGCGCATCGCCAAGCAATGGCTTGACGGCTACCTGGTCTGTAAAGGCGGAACCTATCCGGCGCAGCTCAAATACAAAATGCTGGCTGACATGGCCTGCAACCGTATCACCGCCGGCATCACGCGCGCCTTCGTGGGGCAGCGACCGATCAAGGCCGTGCTCGATCCCTACAATCCCACCGGCTCCACGATCCACGTCAATTTCACCACCTCGAAAAGGAATCGCTGGCAGACTGACGCACGCCGCTGCCACATCAACTGGGTCATCATTGACAGTGACTGGGAGGCCGAGTTCTGCCGCGTAGCAGAGTCCCACCCGCGCGTCCGCGCCTACGTCAAAAACCACAACCTCGGCCTCGAAGTGCCCTACCGCTACGGGTCGGAGACGCGCAAGTATCTGCCCGATTTCATCGTGCTGGTGGACGACGGCCACAGTGACGATGACCTCCTGCACCTCATTGTCGAGATCAAGGGCTACCGGCGCGAGGATGCGAAGGAAAAGAAAGCCACTATGGAGACCTACTGGGTGCCCGGCGTGAACCATCTCGGCACGCATGGCCGCTGGGGATTTGCAGAGTTCACTGAGGTCTATCAGATCGAAACCGACTTCGATGCCAAGGTCGAAGGCAGTTTCAATCAGTTAATCGCCTCAGTTACTGCGAAACCAACCGATTCAAGGATTGACGACGCCGAACGCGCTGGAGAATACATCGCACGACAACTTGGCATGGATGCAAAGTGGGCGAAGCTTAACAAACTGTAGTTTCCGGTTTGCGAAGTGAGAGAATCAGTGGGATCACGCGGCGTTAGCGAATTCCTGTTCACTAACGGGGCAAGGCTTATCGCGAGAAATTCGTGGACGGCAGAGTTCAATTAAGCG
>JACQEL010000200.1 GCA_016200595.1 Deltaproteobacteria bacterium | reverse complement strand
TCACGAAAAGTCATTTTCAGAGCCACTCCCTCCCCTTCCTGTACAGCGGTCGTTCTGATTTCTGCCTGCCCGGTATTGATCCTGAGGTTGAGTGCCGCCGGGCCTTCAGCCGAGCGGTAGGCGGGAAGCGGAACAAGAATCTCTTGCACGTCAAGCAGTGGTGAGACAAGGTGTTGCTCAAGCAGCCTCAAACCCTTCTGAGCGATTTGGATGACCAGACGCGGGAAGGAAACGGTCTTTTCTTCCCCTGGTGGGCTGGCCCAGAGCGAGGCGACCCGCGCCTTGAGTGTTGCCAGAACAGGCTCCCTCTTGGCAGAGGCAAGGGAGGAAGAAATCTGAAACGCCTCTATGACTTCGTTCAAGCATGCGTCGCATGCCTGTAGGTGTTTTTCTGCCCTTGCCCCATCCTCAGCAGGGAGAGTACGCTGAATGTAGCCAGAGATTATCTCAGGAGAAAGACACTCCTGAGATGGCGCGGGTGGTGGGAGGCGGGAAAGGGATTTGCTGAGCACACCCCGAACGGTTGCCTCCATCCGTTCTAGGCGTTCTCCCTTCGCGCGGCATTCGGGACATGTTTCTAGGTGTTGCCTGATCTTGTCTGCCTCTTGTTTCTCCAACTCTTGGTCGAAGAACTGGGAAAGAAAAGAGAAGTCTGGGCAGTCGGTGAAGTCTTTCATAGTGCACGCTCCTCCCGTCTCTCTCCAAGGTTCTCAACGAGTCGTTCGCGGAGGCGAGAAATCCGGGAGCCGACGGTACCCGTCGTTGTATTCAGGAGCCGGGCCATGTCTTTGTAAGGAGTAGTCAATTTCAGTTTGCCAATCTCTTCCACAATGCGCTCTCGCTGGCCATGGCGTTTGGCCAGGGTTCTTTCTAATTCTTTCTCCCGGAGGAGCAGCTTTTCCTGGCCAGGGAAATCTCTCTCCTGTTCCATAAGAAGAATTTTTCGGTGAATTTCTTGCAACTCTTTCTGCCGTAGCAGAATCCATCCCCACGCGGAGTCCAGTTCATCTCGCAGCCGGGAGAGTTTCTCATCCTTCCGCTTCAGTCCTACTTGTACTTCGGTGAGAAGGGTTAGGGTATCGCGTATGGACCGACCAGACACTTTTGCCAATAGGCGGATATCCTCAGGGCTGAGATCGCACTCGATAAGAGAGAGAAGTTTAAGATCAAGTTGCTCCTCCGGACTCAAGGAACTCCATATCCTGGCGGCAGGGTCTTCTTCTCCGGACCCGACCTCCTCGGTCTCGACAGCCGTTAGGTCTGGCAGAATATCCTCCAAGGCGCTTTCGCCCTCCGTCGCGCCACCCAAAGGCGTGTTCAAGGAAATCGTCTCAACCTCTCTCATGGTCCGCAGCCACTCTAGAAAGAGGCTTTTGAGGGCATAGTACGACAAGAACGTCCGGAACTGGATGTTGTTGCGTCCCGCGAAGGTTTTGATACGAGTGAAGACCCGATCTTTCTCGAACACGTATACATAAAAGTCTCCCGCTTTTTCCAGGTCTAGCCCGTAGATCTTCACAGGAAAGTTGTAGATGTCTTCACCATACTCTTCTTGGAAGCGGCGCCGGGCTTCTGTATCGCCCGCGGCACACGCGCGGATCACATTTAGAATATCTGAAGGCTGTTGGCTCATAGCTTTGAAGCCTGAGCAATAGCATAGAATCTGGGATCGTTATAGATTGCGCAGCGTAAAGGACGGCTGCGGATAGAGGCCACTCGCGTCATGCGGGTGCTGCCTGAAGCGAAACGTACGCTGCTCCTCCTATAAGACCGCCGTTGCTGTACTCCGGCTGCTCATGAACAAATCGGTCGTGCGCACAGCGCACGCTACTTCGTTGTTCTTGCATGGCTCGATTAGTGCGCCCCGTACTATCGGGTACTCAGAATGGGAGTTCTCTCTCCTGCGCGACAATATCCCCCGTGCTGTGCTATAGAGGGCTTACTGTTGAGTCGTTAAAGGAGGGTTTTCCATGGCACAGTTGCAAGAGTTCATGGTGAGTTGTGGGGCCGCCAAAGTGCCCGCTCATTTGCCCAGCGAGCGTACGCGCATTCCGCCTGGACCGCCGCCGTCTGCCGCGCCGCTGCCCGACGCCGCTGAGACGTTCCGCCGTGCGCTGGCCAATCCGGTCGGTATGCCGCCACTGGAAAAGCTGGTGCGAAAGGGAGCCAAAGTCACCATCGGCATTCAGGACGGTCGGTCAACGCATTACCATCCGGAAGACCACGACCTCCGCATCCTCGGTCTGCCGATTCTGCTGAACCTCCTGGAACAGTATGGCGTACAGCCAGAGGATATCCAGATCAAGGTTGCTAATGCCTTGCACCGAATGTGGACGCGTAAGGAGATGACCCATATTCTCGGTCCCAAACTCCCGTATACGTTGGGGGGCCGGCTGTCGTGTATCGATGCGACCGACGCGAGTCAGTTCATCCCCCTCGGCCTCACCAAGCGCGGCATGGAGGTGATGGTGCACCGCTCGGTAGTTGAGTCCGATCTCTTTATCTTTATGTCAACGCCACAGGGATTCTTTCAGGGGGGCTGGAAATCGATCCTCGTCGGCATGAGCAATTGGGAATCGATCCGGTATCATCATCGTCCCTGGCCCTTTGCGTCAGGCCACTCGGTGCAAGATCCCAAGAATAGTTCCTTTCATAAATTGTTGAACGAGATGGGCACGCTCGTCGATGCCGAACTCGCGCGGCGTGGGCATCCACCGGTCCTGAAGATCGAAGGTGTGTTGACGACGACCAACCCGCAGAAGTTTGCGGCAATAGACGCGGGTTTAATTACCCCGGTGCGTGAGATGCACATCGATCTGTTACTCTCGGAGTTGGTTACCGACGTCGAAGGGCAGACCGATGTACTGCTCATGGGCATGCCTGACGGTGACGGCTACTCGCGGCTATCGGTATTCAATCCCATTCATTGCCGCAACAAGGCGCTCTCCGCTCTGTTCAACGCGTATCATGAGAACCCACTGGTGCGGAAAGGCGGCATTTTCATCGTCGCTAACCCGTTTGAGCCTAAGTTTAGCTTGCTCAATCATCCCTCGTATCACTCGTTGTATAATGAAGTGCTACCGGCCATGAAAGATCCGGTAGAGGTCTGGGATACCTACTCCGAGGAATATGCCCATCGACCCGAGTTCGTGCACAAGTATCGCACGGGCTTTGCCTTCCACGGTGCACACCCGTGCATCTTATATGGCCAGGGGCTCTACGCGCTGAATCATCTGAGCGCGGTGTTTGCCGCCGGAGTTCCGCAAGAGAATGAAGAGGTAGCTCGGCGCATGGGCTTCGAGCCGTTTCCGACGGTTGATGCGGCCGTGCAAGAAGCCGAAGCCCGCTTAGGCAAGACCTGCACGATTACCTATCACCCACATCTGGAGGAGCAGGGGTATTTCACTCGTGTGCATGTGTAAGAGCTTTGATTCTTACCTCAGGCCGGCCTTAAAAGACCGGCCTACTATCCTGTGCCGCTCCGCGGCACCTTGTAGCACGGCGTGCTGTCCTGAGGGTAGCCGGGGGTTTGAACCCCCGGCGGTGAGGCAGGCCACTCGTATAGTTTTCTAATTGAGCTGTGGATGGCGAAGGCCGTTCATGCTTCGACAAGCTCAGCACGAACGGGGGTTCTGTCGTGAGTGAGGGCTTTTTCCGTTACGCCAAACTGGCGAATTCGTCTCACACATCTTACGGCGTCAGTACCAACTTCCCAAAAACTTTGCTCGCCAACAGATCGGCCAGCGCCTGCTGCGCTTCGGACACCGGATACGACTTGCTCACGACGGCTTTGATCTTGTCTTCAGCGAACAAATGAGAGAGGGCTTTGCCCATCTCCGGAATGACCGGGCCGGCATTGACCAGACTCATACCGTAGACGATGGCATCTTTCGACAGCGCGCCGAAGACGGGAAAGGTCGCGTCCGGAGCCTTGCCCGTGCCTGTGCCGATGACGACGATACGGCCATTGGGAGCCAGGGCAATGAAGTCTTTGGCTAGGTTATCAGTGGCGACGTTTTCAATGATAACATTGACACCTTTACCGTCAGTGAATTTTTGCACTTCCGCGACAAAGTCCTGCTCATGGTAATTGACCGCGACGTGCG
>JACQEL010000205.1 GCA_016200595.1 Deltaproteobacteria bacterium | reverse complement strand
GGGGCGGTTGATGGTAGCCGGGGGATTTATCCCCCGGCGGAGGTGCGGAGTTTATCAACTATCATTTGTACCGGGAGCGCTAAACATCAGCCCCCCCATGTTGAGTATTGTTCTTATTTCGCGTGTAGTGGCCTGAATTGAGGAGGTGTCGTATGGAAAAGTGCGCAGGAGCGTTGCTCAAAGCTGTAGTGCAGGCTCGGGAAACCAAGGGGAGCGGTAATGAGAGGCCGGGGCGAAAAGGTCGATTGGTGTTCCTCAGAGTGAGCCTGCTCGCGGTGGCCTCTGTCGGTTTGGTAGCGGCGCTGAGCACTCAAGCGCACGCGGGCAAGTGTACCGGCAAACCCGCTGGCTTCGTCTGCCGTCCCGCAGTTGGTCCCTGCGATGTGGCCGAGGTCTGCAACGGCAAGGCGGATGGCTGTCCGCTCAATCGGTTCGTGCAGGACGGCACTACCTGTGATGATGGTAACGCCTGTACCATCGCTGAGACCTGTCAGGCTGGCGTCTGCACGGGCGGTAGCGCCCCCAATTGTGATGACAGCAATGCCTGCACGGTCGATACCTGCAATCCGCCGGGTGGGTGCGTGCATACACCGGGCAATGCGGGTGCGGTTTGCCGGCCAGCGGCTGGTGTCTGTGACGTGGCTGAGCAATGTACCGGGACCAGCGCCCAGTGTCCGGCCGATAGCATGGTGGCGGCTGGAACCGGGTGCCGGCCAGCGGCTGGTGTTTGTGACGTGGCTGAGCAATGTAGCGGGACCAGCGCCCAGTGTCCGGCCGATAGCATGGTGGCGGCGGGGACCGTGTGCCGGCCGGCGCAGCCCGGGAATGCGTGCGACGCCGCGGCGTCCTGCACAGGCAGTAGCGCCGCTTGCCCCCCGGATGCGCTCAAGCCGGCGACGATCGTCGGCGACCCTCGCAACGGGAAAACCCTCCTTGGGACGCCGGAGGATGACGTCATCGACGCGACGCATGGCACGTTCATCGTTAAGCCGGGAGATGGCAATGATTGCGTCCTGACGGGCGGGGGCAAAGATAGGGTAGGGACCAGTGCTGGTGACGATACGATTATCGACACGGGCGGCTCTAACCTCCTCGCAGGCGGTGACGGCAAGGACCTGATCATTTTTGACAGCTCCAACGGGGCGACGAGTAAGGTCTCCGGCAACCGAGGCAACGATGTTCTTATCGATACCTGCGAAACTCCCGGCAACTGCGGCGTCAGCCAGCTGCTGGGGGGCGACAACGACGACTGCCTCATTGGCACCGGCAACGACGATTGCGATGGGAGCAAAGGCCAAGATTGCTGCCTCAACTGTACCTCAACCGCCAATTGCGAAGGCACCAGTAATCTCGATGCCGTCTGTGTGAAGCTGGGGTGTAGTATCCCCTAGGCGCTGGGGCAGGAGGGAGAAGATCGAGGGTTCTCCGGTGCCGCCTGCCTGCAGCGGGTGGTAGGAGAGTGAAGAATGAAGAGTGACTGAGAGGCAACAGACTTCTTTAACTCATAACTCTTCACTCATAACTCTTCACTGTCTAAGCCAGCCGCACACTCAACACATCCCGTCGCGCATCGACGTGACTGATAACAACTTGTACAGCCGTTCCGAGCGATAGAGGCGGCGAGGCATTCACCGCTACTACCAGCAGGGTATCGTCCAGTTCGATAAACGCGCGGCCGTTTTGTTCGCGGACGACCTGGCCGCTGACGGTCTGCCCTTTGCGTGTTTCCAGAAGGCGGAGTAACCAGTAGCGCGTGCTCTCGCGTTCGCAACGCTTCGCCGCCGCGGTGGACTCTTGCGCGCTCGCCGCAATGATCTGCAGGTGTTCATCAGCAAAGAAGGGCGTGCCGGACTCCAAGTCGTGTTTGAGCTGATGCTGCATCTGCAGGTCATGATAACGCCGCAGGGGAGAAGTGACCTGGGTATATACTTCCAACCCGAGCGCGGAATGGGGGGCGGGTGTGATGCCGATCTGGGAAGGTTTCATCAGCCGTCTTGCCGCCTGCACGTACACGCGCTGCGTGGGGAAAGCCGTGACCGCAGGGACCGGCTCATCCGGCTGCGGTTGGGCGATATAAAGCGCGGGGAGGTGATGTGCGCGGCAGTACCGTGCCGCCATCTCGTTCGCCAGGATCATGCACTCGCTGACCAAGTTCCGTGAGGGGGAGTCGTTGGTGAGGACCGCGACAGCGACTTCTCCATCATTGACTTTGAGTTTGACCTCATCGCCCTCAATGATGATCGCTCCTTGCGCTACTCGCTGTGATTTTCTGCGCTGGGCAAACTGCAAGAGCCGTCTGAGCGCCACGGTGTAAGCGTTGCTCTCCTCACCGCGAAGCAAGGTGTCAGCCTCGGTATAGGAGAGCCGTCGTCCGACCCGGATGAACCCTCGACAAATCTCCTCTGCGCGCAGCTGTCCCGAGTCCGTAACTCTGGCGAAGAAGCTTAAGGTTGGCCGTATTGCCCCCACGATCAGACTGGCTCTGTCCTCACTCAGAATGGGAGGAAGCATGGACAATTTGCCGCGTGGGAGATAGACCGTCGTGCCACGAGTGAGCGCTGCTTTGTCCACTACTCCGTCCGGCGGGACAAAGCAGCTCGCATCGGTGATATGAATACCGATGCGCGTCTCTCCGTTTTCCTCGCTGACGCTGAGGGCATCATCGATCTCGGTCGTGTCCGCATCATCAATCGTGAAGGTGAGAAGGTCTGTCAGGTCGCGGTAGCCGTCCTGGCCGGGAGTAAACTCTGGCGTGGCTGCCGCTGCGGCGAGCACCTCGGGAGAGAAGCGTGTGGGAATCTGGTACCGCAGGATACTGAGTTCTTCGTCTTCTTGCCAAATGCCTAGGGCAACTAACAGCTGAAATGCCACATCCCAAGGATAGCCCTTGCTGCGAAAGCCAATCTCCTCCATCAGCCTCAGCGCCGGAGTTTTTCTTTCGTAGAATTCACCGTGTAGAGCCAATCCTTTCAAGAGATCGAAGTAGCGCTCGCTGGCCGCAGGCGGCGAGGACGCCGAGGCGGCATCGGCGAGTCGCTCTTTGACCCAGCCGAGGAAAGCTTCCTGTGCATGCGCACGCTCCTGGGCAAGCTGCTGCTGATGGAGCGTGTCTTCAATCCCCTTGGCATCGCGGGGAACAAAAATTCCCGCCTTCTTTTCCTTGAAGTACAGTCCCTGTCTTAACAGGGCCTCAAGCACCGCAGCCGTGGCAGCTGAGTTGTCAGTGGAGGCAAGCAGGAAGCCGGCTAGCTCTTCCCAGGAAAACTCCGCCCCTTCTTCCTCATGCACGAGTTCCCACAGCTCTTGCAGATTGATAGCTTGAGCATGGACACGAATCTGATCGCGAAACTCTTGCAGGTGTTTCTTGGCGTCTATCGACGAAAGGGTTGGCGACAGGATACGTTTGCTGTCAAACAGCACGCGGTCCGGAGCGAGGATCGTCTTCTTCCCGTCCTCATCGATAATCTCGACCTGCGCTTTGCCCGGCGTCGTCACTACCTTTTGTACCATGCCAAGAGCCAAGTGTCCGCGCTCGCGATAAGCTATGATGGTTCCAATTTGCATACCTGTGTCAGACTTTCTTTCCCTTTCTTACCGTGCGGCTCAAGGGACGGACACTCGCCAGTGCGAGACTGCCTCAGGTTCAGATACCAGTGCTGCGAATCCCCCTACTCTTGCATCTCTAAGAATGCCTGCCAATAATGCCCGCTACCATGCTACAAGTCAAAGTAATCCAAAGCATGCGCGAAATTGAGCGCGATAGTTGGGACGCCCTAGTCGGAGATGGGTCGCCTTTTCTGGAGTGGGATTGGCTCGCCGCTATGGAAGAGGCGCGCTGTGCGACCCCTAAGACCGGCTGGCAACCTCAGCATCTGGCCGTGTATGAGGACTCCCGTCTCGTGGCTGCTTGTCCTTTATACCTCAAGAGTCACAGCATGGGGGAGTTCGTTTTCGATCATTCCTGGGCTGATGCCGCTCAGCGCGCTGGGATTGAATACTATCCGAAGATGTTGGTCGCGCCTCCCTTCACGCCGGCGACCGGGGTGCGATTGTTGACGGCACCGGGTACCGACCGTCCGGCGTTCCTCCGACTCTTGGGACAGACCCTGCAGGAAGTCTGCGAGCAGAACAGTCTGTCGTCGGTGCATATCAATTTCTGCCTGACCGATGAGGTCGAGGTGTTGGAGGAAATCGGTTACCTCAAACGGGTCGGGTTACAATATCAGTGGCTCAATCATGGGTATCGCACGTTCGAGGATTATCTCGCGCACTTTCGCTCCAAACGGCGCAATCAAATCAAGCGGGAAATGCGCGAGATGGGGGAGCAAGGGGTCGAGATTGAGGCACTGAGCGGCGAACAGATACCTAAGGCGCTCTTTCCCCGGATGTTTGCTTTATATAAAAGTCAGATTGACAAGCTCTACTGGGGCCGACAATACCTGCAGGCCCGGTTCTTCGACTTACTCGCTGAGCGCTTCAAGCGCAATCTCTGTTTTGTGGTAGCACGGTATCAGGGAGAAATCATCGCCGGCACCTTCAACGTGCAGAAGAACGGGGTCTTCTACGGACGGTATTGGGGAGCGTTCCGCGAACTGCGGCATTTGCATTTTAACGTGTGCTACTACGCCGCCATTGACCATTGCATTCGTCACGAACTGGTACGCTTCGAGCCTGGCGCGGGCGGTGACTTCAAGCGGTTGCGCGGCTTTGATCCCCAGCCGACCGTGAGTATGCATTTTTTTGCGAACGCGCGCTTGGCTGCAGCAGTGAGCAAATTTCTCGAGCGTGAGCGTGAACAAATGCACAGAACTATCGATTTACTCCAGGAGGAGAGTGAACTGAAACGGGAACCGGAGAGCTGAGTAAGCTGCTCACAAAGGAGGAATAAGACATGAACCGCTACAGTGAAACAACGGGGACCGGCCTACAGGTTGCGGCTGGCTGGCAGCTCTCGCATGTGGCTCCACCCAGTGGTCTCTTTGGCGCCAACGGTATGCAGTTCGGTCCGGACGGACGGCTGTATGTCGTGCAAGCGTTCGGTAGCCAGGTGAGTGCGATCAACACCAGCACTGGCGTATGCCAGACCGTCTCGCCGGTAGGCGGAGCAATCGTCGCCCCGGACGATATCGCCTTTGATTCACGTGGAGTGATGTATGTCACCGAAGTGATGAATGGCCGGGTCAGTGCGCGCACGGCTGATGGACAGGTCCGTGTTGTCGCTGACAACGTGCCCGCGGCAAACGGCCTCACCGCCTACCAGGACCGGCTTTTTATGGATGAGTGTCGGCCCGGAGGCCGGCTCTTTGAAGTCTACCCCGATGGCCGGGCGCCGCGACTGCTCGCGGCTGATTTGCCTCTGCCGAACGCCCTGTCGGTCGGCCCGGATGAACAACTCTATTTTCCTGAAATCGCGGCCGGCGAGATTTGGCGAGTGCCCCTGGCCGGTGGGATTCCCCAGCGTTTCCTGGCAGGCTTGGCAGTGCCGACCGCAGTGAAGTTTGATCGCACCGGTTTGCTGACTACCACGCAGGCCGGCAACGGGGAAATCCTTAAGGTTGATATCCAAAGTGGAGCGAAGACCTCAATCGCTCGCGTGCGGCCAGGGATTGATAACTTTGCGATTGCTGCGGACAATCGGCTCTTCATCTCCCACTTCGTCGATGGCGGGGTCGCGGAAATTCTCAGCGACGGGCACGAACGCGTATTAGTGCCGGCGGGGTTCCTCGGGCCGTTCGGGTTGGCGGTTACCAGTGATGGGGCGCTCTACGCCGCCGACGGGGTGAGCCTGGCGGCGCTGACTGCGGATGGGAGACGCAGCCGACCAGGAATGTTGCTCGACGAAGGATTCCCTGGTTTTATCCGTGGTGTGGCTGCTGGTCCGGCTGGGAGCCTCTATGTCACTACCTCTGCAGGCACTGTGGCTTCCTATCATCCAGGCACGCGTGCGGCGCAGACTTTGGCCACTGGATTGCATGAACTTTTTGACCTGGTCCAGGCGCCGGATGGATCAGTAGTGGTCACCGAAGCAGGAGAAGGACGAGTCCTGAAAATCAGCACAACCGGCGAGGTGACAGTACTGGCGCAGGGACTGGCTCGCCCCACCGGCGTAGCCATGGCTGCCGATGGTTCGTGTTATGTCAGCGAAGCCGGTAAAGGCCGCGTGGTGAAAGTCAACAATGGGATCAGTGCGGTCCTTGAGGGCTTGAAGACCCCCCAAGGCCTCGTACTGTTGGGAGATCAACTTTTTGTTCTCGATGCTGGTAGTAAAGAGCTGCTTACCTTGTCGCTAACAACCAGACAGCACCAGACGCTGGTGACAAATTTACCGGTGGGTGCGCCTGCAGGAGTGACACCAAAGCCGCTCTTGGGTGTGCCGGACTTGATCCCGGGGCCACTCTCCCCGTTTGCCGGCCTCGCGTTGGGTAAAGACGGCACGATCTACATTGCCGGTGATGGGGAAGGAAGTGTCCTGGCGCTGAAACCGGCTTCCTAGAGCTGGGTGTTTGGCGTCACACTAAAGGTTTTCAGCTTGCTCACCCTTGTCCACAGACAATGATTGCATGGAGAGGAGGGTTGTTGTGACGAAGTTTCTGTATTTCGCTACTCTTGTCTGTCTAGCTCTCGGATTCAGCTCGTTCCCGGCTGCCGCTGCAGGTCTGAGTGCAGTGACAATCCGAGATGACGCCGTGCGGCGAGATGACCGACTCACACTCGGAGGAATTGACGAAAATATGACGCGCCGCAGCTTTGTCGGCATTGAAGATGAGGGTCAAACAACAAGCCGAGAGGGAGACTCTCGGCTTGCGTATCGTCCCTCTGCCGGAGGGCCAAGGAGTATCACTTGTGAATCGCAAAGAGGGCGGTATGCCTATTGCCGAACCAATACTGAAGGAAGGGTGCGGCTTGAGCGACGGCTGAGTGACGCCCCGTGCCGTCAGTATGACACCTGGGGTGCCGATGGCGACGGGAGTGGCATATGGGTTGCTGATGGCTGCCGTGGGGTATTTATCGTTGAATCGTACAGACCGTCATATCCAGACAGGCCGCCATATCCAGGCCGCCCTGGGGGTGGGGGAGGAGGAAG
>JACQEL010000113.1 GCA_016200595.1 Deltaproteobacteria bacterium | reverse complement strand
GTGCGGCTGCCGTGACGTCGCTCGTTACCAGCCGCGTTTGCCAGTGCATGAGGTCATTGGCACGCTCGTCAGCCGGTAGAGGGCGACCGTCGCGTGGAGTCAGGTATTCGAGGAACTCGATGCCTGGTCCTGCAGCGGCCCGTAGACTGGTAATGCGCAATCGCGCACCGAAGACGTTATTGAGATGTTCCTGCTCGGTGCCATAATTCTCACTCTCACCGGCAATTTTGAAGCCTAAGCAGTCGCGGTAAAATTTCAGGCTGGCGTCGGTATCACCAACGACGATCGCCGTGTGATCAATACCTAAGAAGAGCTTATCAGTGGCCTGGCGCCACTTCGGATTGCCTTTGCCCGGCGGAAACTGAAGAATTTCGAGCGAGTGACCGTCGGGATCTTTAAAATAAAATGCCTGGATGCCAGCGGCGTTGGGATTCCAATCGGGCAAGCGTTGCGGTGCGGTCGAGGCATGCTGGACTTTATTTTTTCGCAACCACTCGTAGGCACGATCCATATCACTGACAATGATGGCAATATGCTGAAACCAGTGGTCATTGCTGCGCGAATCCACAGGAAACGGCCGACCCTTAGGCGTCAGATATTCGCTCAGCTCGATGAACTCGTCGCCGAGTCGTAAGCGCACGACGCGCATGCGCAGGCCGAAGATGCCCTGCAACAGTTCATATTCTGTACCCCACACCTCGACATCAGAGACGGGCTCGAAGTTGAGCACCGTCGTGTAGAACTCCAGCGAACGATCCATATCTGCTACGGTCATGCCCACGGCGTCCACCGTCTCCACCAAGGGGCTCAGGAGCCGGGGGGCAGGGGTTGGTGACTGCTGTGCCTGGGCAGCCGACAACCACAAGCTCAGCGCCAGCAGCAGCCAGAGAGACACAGGGTTTCCAGCTCTTTTCATCATCGGCTTCCCGATTTCCCTTGGCGCCGTTTCCACTTTTTTAGCCTAACCTGTCCATTTGTACGGCAGCGTCCCGCCGCCCGCGCCGCTGCCGATGAGGATGACGGCGTAATGCGTGGATTGGGCCATGGCGTCCTCCAGAAAAGTTGTCAGTTCTCAGCCAGGCAAAGAGAAGTCGGTCTGTGGAAGTGTTTGCTCAAGAATCCGAGCCTGGCCACTGCTTACTGGCCACTGCCAACTCCTGCCAGTGGCAGTGAAAGATACACCGCTTGTTATTGTGATGATGCAGTTTCGCGCAAAAGACGTGGTGGATGCCGTGTTGCCGCACGTACAGTTCTGCCGCCACCAGCATGCCCAGGGGCGGAGCCAGGAAGTAAATCCATAAGGCGGTCCACATCTGCGCTGGTACAGCAGACGCAAGGGTGCGTGCCGGGTTCATGCTCATGCCGGAGTACGGCGCTTCCAGACTGATATACATCGCGACCATAGCGCCAGCAAACACGCCGGTAAAACGCGCCAGGCGCGGGGTGTTGGAGAGGCGCAACACCAGCGACATCTGCAGAAAGGAGATGACGACTTCGGCGAGAAACGCCTCACTGACCCCGCTCATACCTGGGACGGTCACGGCGTACCGTACAGAGGGGTGAGCGACCAGCTCTCCGAGAACCAACGTCGAAACGATTACCCCCAGCAACCCGCCAATGAACTGCGCGGCGCCATAACAGGCCGCATCCCAGAATTCTATTTTACCCAGGCGAAAGAAGGTGAGTGTCACTGCGGGGTTAAAGTGTGCGCCCGAGCGTTGACCCAAGGGGGAGTAGATGATGCCGATGGCAGTCATACCCATGGCTGTGCCGATCAAGACACGGCGGAGGGCGGGATCCGGAAGAGCCTGGTGGATGGGTGACGTTGGATATTCGAGGAGCACCACGAACGCACACGCCGAGATCATGAACAGCCCCAACTCGGCGCCTTCCATCACATACTCGGGCCAATGGCGTCGCAGGGCATTGAGCAGGGAATGGCTACCCACAGAGGCATCATGGGGAATCGTACGCACGTTGGCGGGCGATGAAGCCCCTGTCGGAGACACGGGCATCTGCTTCTCTTGTGTCGCTTGACTGGTGTGTTGTGAGGAGTTTTGGTGTGCCATGCTCATTGTGATGCCGTTGCCGCGTGAGTGGTTTCATGCTCCAACCGCCGCCGGAACTCAGCCAATTCCAGTACTTTAAGAAAGGAGGGGACCCAAAAGTCCCCTTTACCAAGGGAGCCGCGCGGAGCGCGGGGGGATTTACCAACACTGAGGTCGAGAAAAAGACAGTCACCAGCAGAATCACTGTTGGGTTTGCGCCTACTTGATTCATTAGGTGACGATCGCTATGAATTTATCAAACATGACGCTCGTAATCGATAAAATGCGGCAGTGACCACGCTTATGGGTGTGGGGATCGGCTGAGTGGCGCGGATATGCTCCTGATGACCTGTCTCGAGTGGGCGAGGTGGTGTGGAATCGCTTTATCGGAGCGTGAGGCACACTATCAGCAGCAGGTCGCGCTCCGTCCAGCGTACCAGGCGCTCAAGAAAAACCTGGCAGGGCATTACAGATTAACTGCAGCGATTGAGGATTCACCAATGGCCGGACCCTTAGAAGCAGTGCGAGTGCTGGATTTAACGACGATGGTCGCTGGGCCGGTGGCGACGCGGATGCTGGCTGACCAGGGGGCAGATGTCATCAAGATAGAGTCGCCAAGTGGCGACCTGATGCGTCACTTCAGCCCGAGCCGCAACGGCATGTCTGCCTCCTTCCTGTCCTGCAACCGCAACAAGCGCTCCTTAGCCATCGATCTCAAGGCGGCGGAGGGTCTGGCGATTGTCCACAAATTGATCGCGTCGGCGGACGTACTGGTGCACAACTTTCGTCCTGGGGCCGCCGAGCGTATCGGCCTCGGCGAAGACGTCGCGCGCGCTATCCGACGAGACCTGGTGTACGTGTCGATCAGTGGGTTTGGCGATAGTGGTCCATATGCGAATCAGCGCGCCTATGATCCAGTGATTCAGGCCTTATCTGGCCTGGCGGAAATCCAAACTGATAGAGACACCGGCCGCCCGCGGATGGTGCGCACCATCATCGCGGATAATACGACAGCCTTGACTGCCGCCCAAGCGATTACCGCGGCGCTGTTCGCCCGGGAGCGCTCCGGGCAGGGACAGCACGTGCGGATCGCGATGTTGGACGCGATGATTGCCTATCTCTGGCCCGAGGCGATGCCAAGCCTGACGTTCGTGGGTGAGGAGCGTGATCCCTCCGCGAGTGAGATTGGCCCAGACCTGGTGTTCGCCACACAGGACCGCTACATCACCGCAGCCGCATTGTCGGACGACGAATGGGCCGGCATGTGCCGAGCGCTGAATCGGCAGGATCTCATCGCCGATCCCCGGTTCAAAACGGCGGGCGCACGATCCCGCAACGCGGTGGAACGCCGCGGGATCACGGCTGCCGAGTTGGAGAAGTGGCTCGCGAGCGAAATCCTACCACGTTTGCTCGACAACGACGTCCCAGCGGCTCCGGTTCTGAGCCGCTTTGAGTTGCTCCAGAATAGCCAGGTGCAAGCCAATCACATTCTCGAAGAGCGTGAGAGCCTGGGGTTTGGCCGGGTGCGGCAGCCACGCCCGGCGGCCCGGTTCGACCGGACCCCCGCCGCCATCCACGAGCTGGCTCCTCGGCTCGGAGCAGACAACGCCGCCATCCTCACGGAGTTGGGATATAGCGGAGACGATATTGCACGCCTCGAACGCGCACGGGTCTTGCACAAGCAGCCGGCCACCACACCGCGCGAGTAACCCGGAAGAAATTTGCTGCTATGGCATACCCTATGACGGATTGTTCACGAGGAGGATGAATCATGGATTTTCACTATAGCGCCGAAGATGAAGCCTTTCGGCTGGAACTGCGAACGTGGCTTGAGACGAACACCCCAAAGACAAGCTCTCATACGGATGATCCTTTCATGGAAGACAACGCGGAGGAGTGGCAACAGCGCTTACAGTGGCATCAAAAGATGCACGCCGCGGGCTGGGTCGGCATCAGTTGGCCCAAAGAATACGGCGGACGGGGAGCGACCCTGACGCAAAGCTTGATTTACGAAGAAGAATTGAGCCGGGCACGAACGCCACGCTTGCTCAACGGCTTGGGTATCGCCTTAGTCGGTCCCACGCTCATGCATTGGGGAAGTGAGGAACAGAAAAAACGCTACATCCCTAAAATTCTCTCCGCCGAGGAAATGTGGTGTCAGGGCTACTCAGAGCCGGGCTCTGGCTCTGACGTGGCATCGTTGCGGACCAGTGCCGTAGAAGACTGTGACTATTTCGTTGTCAACGGGCAAAAAGTCTGGACTTCTGACGCCCATCACGCAGACATGTGTATTCTGTTAGTCCGCACCGATCCCAATGCGCCCAAGCATCAGGGGATCAGCTATATTCTCGTTGACATGCACAGCCCCGGGGTGACCGTGCGTCCGCTCGTGCAAATCACCGGCGAGAGCGGCTTCAATGAAGTCTTCTTCGAGGATGTGCGGGTTCCCAAAGCAAATTTGATCGGTGAAAAGAATCGCGGCTGGCAGGTGGCGATCACGACCTTGATGTTTGAGCGCTCCGGTCTTGGCGGTGGTCGTGATTTGACTGGACAGGTCAGAGAATTACAGAACCTAGCCGAGAGCCTCGATGTTGACGGGCATCCGGCTTGGGAGGGCTCTAGTGTGCGGCAGCAGATTGCGCAGTTCGCGTGTGAGGCCGCCGCACTTAAATATACGCGGTATCGCCAGATTACGCGCCGCCTGCAAGGGTTGCCGCCGGGACCAGAAGGGTCAGTGCTCAAGCTGGCCATGAGCGAACTCAGTATGAAGATGAGCTATTTTGCCCGTAACCGCACATCTGGGGTGCGTGAGATTGTCGTGGCGGCGGTTTGATGATAGACAGCACGCTAACGATGCAGGATCAAGCGCCGCCAACCGGGATTAGTAGTGAGGACTGGGCAGCCACACCGCCAGCGGTACGTGGGC
>JACQEL010000238.1 GCA_016200595.1 Deltaproteobacteria bacterium | reverse complement strand
TCTGTGAGTACGCTGAGGTGTCACTGGCCGAGCGGCGCTACGACTTCTGGGGGCGCTACACGCCAGAGGAGCCCGATCAGGACCGTAGTCGCCATCCTCTCCTCGTTCTGGAGCCCAACCGGCGCCTCAGCTTCGCTTGGCAACTGGGCGCGGCGGACACGATTGTCGATGTTCATTTACAGGCGCAGGATGAGAGTACATTAGTAGCGCTCAGCCACGAGGGAGTACCTGCTCACGAGCCCGGTGAAGCAACCCTGGCAGATTTTTGGGCTCTATCCGTAGAGAACCTGCGCGCTTGGGTCGAACGGGGCGTCATTGGTCCGCGCTGTGACTTCTCTGCGGCGCCATCTGGCGAGGTGTGCTTAAACCTTGATATCGCCGCACCCCGGGCGGCCGTCTATGCAGCCCTCATCCGTCCCCACGAACTGGAGCGGTATATTGCCACCCAGGCTACAGTCGAGCCCCATACTGGCGGGCGCTACGACTTTGGCTGGGAGAAGGGCGGACCGGTCAAGATCCTTGATGTGGTGCCTGGGGAGCGGCTGTCATACTCATGGACCTATGAGGATCAACCCGAGACGGTCGTGACCTGGACCCTCGCCGGCTCAGGCGGAAGCACACGTCTGACGCTCGTACACAGCGGCTTTACCCAGGATCGCAAAAGTAGAGACTACAAAACTGGCTGGCTGAAATATCTCAACCGCATCAAGAATCTGGTTGAGGTCGGCAGCCGCTGGCAACAACCAATCCTGCGCGTCACTGATTTCTCATCAAGCCATTAACCAATCACGAGGGAGGTCTCATATGCAAAACCATAAGGTAGTCTCCAGAGAAGAGTGGCTCGTTGCCCGCAAGGAACACTTAGTCAAGGAGAAAGAATTTACTCGCTTACGTGACCAATTGAGTCAACAGCGACGTGAACTTCCTTGGGTCAAGGTAGAGAAGGAATATATTTTCGACGGGCCGAACGGCAAACAGACTTTGCTGGAACTTTTTGACGGGAGAAGCCAGCTGATCGTCTATCACTTCATGTTTGGCCCGAGCTGGGAGGAGGGTTGCCCGCACTGCTCCTTCTGGGCCGACAACTTCAATGGAATCCCCGTGCACCTGAACCAGCGTGATGTAACCCTGATCGCGGTCTCGCATGCGCCGCTCAGCAAGCTCGCAGCATACCAGAAACGCATGGGCTGGACCTTTAAGTGGGTCTCGTCGTCCGAGACGGACTTCAACTACGATTACCAGGTGTCATTCACGCCGGAAGAGATGGAGAAGGGGGAAATGTATTACAACTACGAGGTGAGTAAGGTTCCCAGGGAGGAAAGCGTCGGGATTAGCGTTTTCTGTAAAGATAAGGCTGGAAATATTTTCCACTCTTATTGGAGGCAAGAGATTGGTACACATGACTCTCGCACCTGCCCAGCGTAGGGGCGAAGCATTTGCCCCGTGTAGACCAATGCCGTGGGGAATCTGATATGCAAATGCTTCGCCCCTACCCACGCGGCTATGAACAGTGTCCCAAGGTCGTGCAATCCGATTTAGTACTTCGCCACGCGCAAAAGTTGACATCTCGTTCCCAGGCAGAGCCTGGGAACGCAAAGTCCAGGCGTGGCAGTGCCACGACCTCAGGGCATACCCAGGCTCCGCCTGGGTATGAGAGCGATTGAACAAACAATTACCCTTCGATTCCCACCCAGCGCACCAAATCAGCGATCCGCGGTCTGCCGCCGTGGCGCCAACTGAGCGGTGGAGTTTGCATGGCACCGACGGGGCAGATCCAGCTGACTCCAGCCCGACCGAGGATCTCGCCGATGTCCCCGAGTCTAGCGGGATCAACGGCTACCCCTACCGCTTCCAAGTACGGTCGCCAGCGATGGAGCACGAGTTCAAGTTGAACGAGCGAGGCGAGCGGCTTCACATACACAGTCCGATGCAACGGCGAAGGCATGAACACTGGGTCCGCCTGGTAAATCACCGTCCATGCTGTGCTCCCGGAGCTGGCATAGAGAGCCACATCTTTGCCAGCTAGAGCTTGCCATTCACTTTCGTCGCGCACGCGCTGAATCGCCGCGCTTTCCTCTAGGGTCGCTCTCCCGCACGGCAAGATGCTCTGCCAACGAGCCAGAGCTTGCGCCAAGAGTGCGGTAAATTCGCGGGCAGTAACTGTGCCCCCTTCCTCAACGTAGATGAGTTGAGGAGACAGACAGCCCTGTTGGTCGAACAGCACCACATCATAAGCAGCTTTTTGGGCCAGGGCTTGAGCGTCAGAGAGGACTTCTTTGCCAATCACACTAAAGCTGACCTTATGACCGTAACCGATGAATTTACCACACACGCGCGAGCGAATGGCGCTCAAGCTCTCGTCTGTGCCTGAAGCGAGCACGACGTCTGCCTGAGAAAAGGCCATAGCCTCAAGCTCCTCTTTGCCGCCCGGCCAAGTCACCATGGCAAGACAACTCCCGAGTTCAGGATCAATACTAGCAAGCGAACGCGCAAATCGGGCTGGTAAGAACGGAGCTGCGGAAGACGCTTTAACCACAGTAGCGTACTTCACCTAGAGAGCGAAAATGACCCCATCAAGCCCAGCGCCGGGTAGGTTACCGGCCAGGACCTGGGTGATGAGCTTTGGTCCATACGCTTTCTTCTTCCCACCCGGAAAAGACACAAAAGTATCGAGCGCTTGCGGATCACTCAGTTCATCACGGAGCAGGAGTGCTAAACGCTCAGCCCGGTACTCCTGAAAAATGAGGGGCAAGGTGTGGCGGACCATCTCTGGAGACAAACCCGTCTCCTCAGGCAGCACGACTTCAGCCTCACGTCGTTCCGGCGAGGACGGATCGAGCCAGAGCTGAACCGTGCGGTCGAGGCTCGACAGAATACTCGGCACCGAACGATGAGCAAGCAAATTTTCACGCGCGGTGAGGATTTGCTGGATAACGTTCCGGAGTTCAGTGGCAGAGAGGGCTGGCACAGGCTGAAGAATAAAACGGAACGAGGAAAACGTAAAGGAGAATAAGGGCGCATATCAATTTTCTGGTACTTCCGTTGAGAGAAAGCAGTAAACCTGCCGTCCACCCTTCGAGAAGCTCAGGGCGAAGGGGTTGGGCGTGAATTTGTTGCGAAATTTGCCGCTCGTGCTGAGCCTGTCGAAGCACGCACACAGCTAGCCGCCGCTTGCAGAATTCTGATATGCCCCTGAAGAATAAAACGTAAAGGAAATTCGCATCAATTTTGCGGTTAGTTTCTCTTCCTCTTACTTCCGCACATCTTGTTTCAGGTTAATTCTGCTAGCAGCGCCTTCGCGTCTTGCAAGTCCTTCGTGTCAAACCCTGCGGTGAACCAGCCATAGACTTCCGCCAGCATCTGCCGGGCTGCTTCTCTCTTGCTCTGCTGCTGCCACAGCAGGCTCAGGCTCATCACTGCTCGCAGCTCCAGGGACTTCGCCTGCTGCTCCCGGGCGATGGCAATAGCCTTCAGGAAACACGCTTCGGCCTCCTCTTCCCCTGTAGGGTG
>JACQEL010000237.1 GCA_016200595.1 Deltaproteobacteria bacterium | reverse complement strand
GACGTGTTCGATGTACTCAACCAGGGTGTACTGCTTTTCCGCTTCGTCGGACTTGCCGCTCAGGGCCAAGAGATCACCTAGGGTTGCGACAAAGGTTGGATCGGGAATGATACGAACGGCGCGCTCGTAGTACTCGATGGCACCCGAGAGGTCTCCGCGTGCGGCACGGACACGGCCAAGCGAAGCCAGCGCGCGAAAGTAGTCAGGAAAAGTTGTCAGCGCGTCGCGATAGTGCTGCTCAGCGGCCGCGTAGTCGCCGATACCAAAAGCCGTCTCCCCTAACTGCCACCAGCACCAGGCGACAGTTTCGCGGGGTGGGACCGGCAGCGCGAAGGCCATAGTGAGCGCGCTGGCAAGACTACGCCGCGCGGTGTCCGGATCACCATGCAGCGCGGCCAACCTGGCGAGTCGTTGTTCCACGGCAACTTTGGTGAGCCCTTGTACGCCACCGAGTTGTTCCATCTGCCGGAAGGCCTCCTCTGCCTGGCCGTACTCCCCCAATTCGAGCAACGCATCGCCGAGTATCTGAAATGGATAACCCTTGCCCGGCTCTAATTCGGTTAACCGCCGGGCATGGTCGCGTGCGGCAGCAAATTCGTGCGAGGTGTACTCAACTTGTGCGAGCGCGGTTAAGCCTCCGGTATTCTGCTCGGGGGATAGTACAGCGCGCGAAGCACGGGCGGCCCGGGAGGCGAGTTGCAAGTAGGCGAGATCGCCCGTTTCGCGCACGCGCTGGAGGTAGCAGCCAGCAAGCTTGTTATAGGCAATGAAATCTTCCGGGTCGTGCTTGACCCGCTGCTCAAGGAACCGAATCGTTTCCTCCCCCATAGCAGCGTCGGAGGGAAGCAACTGCGCAGGGGGCAGAGGCGGCGGTGACTGGGGCACGGATACCGACTGCCCACCACTGCGGCTACTGAGAGTCAGCGCGACCATCCCTAGTGCGGCATACTGAACGAATTTGCCCATCTTCACTGCCATGCCCGCTACTTCCTCTTTTCCTGCAAGCGATCATCCGAGCGCCACCCCCGCGAGCTGGCCGGCGCTCATCAGCATTAGCAATGAGCACCGGCGTGGGTCACTTCACCGCTGGCGATGCGCGCGGCTAATTCCTGGTGTTATCGTCAATCACCCCACTAGCACGTGGCGGTTGGGGCGGCGCAAAGAACGGGAATGAGTTACCTAAGGACACGTCATTGCTGTCAACGTGGTCCCCGGTAGTGAGGGTTTGGTTGGTGATGAAATAGAGAAGGACGTCAATCGTATCATCCCCTGGTCGCCGCCCGTTCGGGAAGCCCGCGTAGCCCGCGTCAGTAACGCGCGACCCTACCCCGAGACTGGAGTTAGGCACCGATAGATCAAGGCGTAAGTAATCACCATGGAGCACGGCAACATTCGCAAGGATACCGATATTTGTGGCATTGGTGCCAAGGGCAGTGAGCGTCCCGACAATATCGTTGGCGAACTTTCCGGCCGCATCATCTTGCGGGGTGGAAGCATTGTACTCGTTCTTGCGCGGAAACGGGAGGAGGGCCGTATTGACGGCAGGCGTTGCCATGCGGTCCACCTGGATAAGTCTCCCAAGCGTGCTCTCCCCTCCAAACTTTGAGCGCACGCTGAATCTTCGTCGGAGCGTGACGCCGTTCACGCCGATGACATTGCTGTCCGGGCCTTTGAGTAGCGAGGCCGGCACCCTCAGCGCGATCATGTGGATGTTATAACCCGCAAAGCTATCGCGACCCCGTTGTAATTGCGTGGGGTCAGGGGAGCCGGTCAAGACTGAGGCGACAAAGCGGTTAAAGCCCACAATGTCAAAGAAGAACGGATCGTCGGTTAGCCCGGCGAAGAAAGAGACCCCACTAGCCGGATCGGTCGTCACGACAAACGGGTTTGCCGTCGACGCCTGAGTTTGCACGGTGGTGGGAGCTGTGAACGGATGGAGGTTAGAGAATTGGATCGTGGCCGTCTGGGGCTGACTGCGGGAGGTCTGCGGCGAGAAGGAAATGTTGATCACTTGGTCGGGAGTAGCATCGCCTGTGTTCTCGATCTCGAACCGATAAGTCACCTCTGGCGCAAAGAAGCTGAGGTTCAGGAGTTCTGATGGCACCACGAATCCCTCGACGTCTAGGGCCAGGATCACCTTCGAGTTGTCGGTCGGATCGAGAAAGGCAAACACGTCGGCGATATCGGCTCCCGGATCCCCGGCGACCGACGTGGATTCTGCGTGGTCAGCAGCCTGCAGGGGGGGCGCTAAAGTCCCTATCGTCGCACAGGCCAGGGCCGTCGTGAGGGCGACCATCAGGCTTTTTTTCTTTCTGACCGGAAACATGACGTTTTCTCCTTTCCTGGGTAAGGTAAACGCATGAAAGAGTTTCTTCACTGTCTGTCCCTCCGTTATCAGCCGAATACAGAAGTCATGCCCTCTGGGATGGTAGGGAGAGTATTCGGCTCTGTTGGTGCACCTCTCTGCCACCCCGTGCAGGCTCCTGCTCGCACACGCTCTATCTTGAGTTGCTGGTCTTCGGGAGGATCCTGCGTTTGTGTCTTGTATACGGTGAACAGCAGTAGATTGGATTGCTGGACTGCAAAAGAATATTTCTGCTAGAGGGTCGGATCCCATCTAAACTGCGCGATCTTTCGTATTTTAAAATATCAGAGGTCCTAGCTGCTCTCCCAGTTAGAGCGAGGCGGTGAGTTCTCTCATCTGCGGCCTTTTGGCAAGTTCTTTGCACAAAGTTTTCTCCCGCTGGTAGCATTCTCTCCCTCTGAGGGAATGCTCCCCCGAGGAGGACGCATGGTACGAGTGCTGCTGATTGATGATGATGCAGCAATGCGAGAAGTGCTCCGTACGATCTTGGAACGAGAGCACTATGAGGTGCTGGAAGCCCCTGATGGGGAGGTAGGTACCCAGCTTTTTCGTGCGCAACTGCCCGATGTAGTACTCACCGAGATTCTGCTGCCGAAGAAAGACGGGATTGAAACCATCCGCGACCTCCGCAAAGAGTGGCCACATGTCAAGATTATCGCGATGTCGGGTGGGGGCTATAGGGTGACACCGCAAAGTGTCTTGGAGGCAGCCGCAGATTTTGGTGCGCTCCGAACTCTGGCAAAACCGTTTTCTTGTCAAACTTTATTAAGCGCGGTCGCCATCGTACTCACTACTAGTGTGTAGAAACGGTCTGGCAGCCTACCCAGGGACGCATCCAGCGTGCAGGAAAAACTCTTTCCCCACCTCGATAACGGCTTGCGGTGTCAGCTAATCCCTACGGCGGTGTAGGGCAATACCTACAGTGGGTGAGCAGAGTCGCCGCCGCATTCCGCGATTGATCAAGCGCGCGCCTGGCTCACCTGACTGAAATAGGTCATGTGCGGGTTGCTCATGGATTCATTGACTTTGGAGTCGAGTCGCTGCTCAAGGCGCTTGGTGGCCCACTGCCCAATGGCCACGACCTCAGCCAAATCCACTCCAGTCTCGATACCCAGACCATGCAACATATAAACCAGTTCTTCCGCCGCGAGATTGCCCGTGGCACCGGGGGCGTTAGGGCACCCACCAAGACCACCTGCGGCGCTCTCCATGATCGCGACGCCCATCTCCAGCGCCGCGTAGCAATTGGCCAACGCCATCCCGCACGTATTATGAAAATGGGCGCTTAATCGGGAGACCGGCACCCCAGCCTCCACACACGCCTGAATCAGGGCCTGGACAGATCCAGGCGTTCCCACACCAATACTGTCGCCGAGGGCAATCTCATAACACCCCATGCGATACAAACGAGCCGCGATATGAGCCGCCTGCCGTGGATCAACTTCCCCTTCATACGGACAGCCGAGCACGCAAGAGACGGCGCCTCTGACCTGAATGCCATGCTGTCGAGCCGCCGCCACCACCGGCTCGAAACGGGCAAAACTCTGCTCGATCGAGCAATTGATATTGGCCTGACTGAAGGCCTCGGTGGCACTGGCAAAGATCGTAATGTACTTGACCCTGGCGGCTAGGGCGTCATTAAACCCCCGCATATTTGGCACCAGAGCACTGTACTCCACCCCGGGCTTTTGGGTAATCCGCTGCACGACCTGCTCGGTATATTGCACGGCTGGGATCACCTTAGGGCTGACAAACTCCCCCACCTCGATCGCGGGGAACCCGGCTGCGGTCAGGCGGTTCACCAGTTCGACGCGAAAATCCACGGGGATCAACCGCTTGATCCCTTCGATGCCATCTCTGGCAGTGAGATCGATAATTTTCACCTTCGCCGGCAGCGTCATGACCACCTCCCCGCAGAACCAAGGTCAAGCGAGAGTGCTTGCCTGGAGGAAAGAAGCTTTCCTCTCGTCCCAAGGAGGTAGCAGGGAGTTCAGGTGGTTGCAACCGCAGCCAGAATCCCGCGGTCGCCTGCAGCGCAGCTCAGGCGAGTCGAACGACAGGGGACGTCGCGCTCAGGAGCGAAGGGCCTCTCTTGGAGCAGGTCCCAGAGAGGCCCTCATACTATGGTCTCTTGGAGCCGAACATCTGCCAGGCTTACGGAGGACAAGAGTCGTCTACAAGGGGATCAGTTGCACTAGTCCGCACAACATGATCAAAAACACATGCCACAGCATCATCCGGGTCAAGCACGTCATCCAGAGCCAGGAGTTTTCCTGTGAGGAAGGGGCTCGGTACGTTCTTCTTAGTGAGGACCTTGACGTCCCCAATTACTCCAGTGAAGGAACGTTTCGGGCCAAAAGTGGTCCCGCATTGTGAGATCTTCCCCGCCTTTCCGTTTCCATTCGACTTTCCGTGGTAGCGCTGGGCAGGGGGGCCATTTAGAAGAGGGCCAAAGTCTCCAGTAGTCAGCGTTACATCAAGGTTAAGATTCACCGGATTTGCGACCGTGCTGATGGCGATGGTAATGGGAACGTCCTCTGGATCCTTAAGGGAGTCCGCCACTACACCCGTGCAAGTTGCCGTGCCTGACCAGGTCCCCGTCAAGGGGGGGTCCGCTGTTGCCTCTCTCACCAACGGTCCCATCAGTAAAATCCCCACCAAAGCGCTACTGACGATGATGAAATTCTTCATATGTGCCTCCTCTCTAGAGTAGTAATACTATTCCCGGACTATGCACGAAAGGTTGAACAAACACCCTCTAATCTATTTGAGATTAAATACAAAAATGCTTTTAGACGGTTTTGGAAGTATAGCTGATCAATAAAGGCTTTGTCAAGAAAAACTTCCGACGGGTACTAGCGACGCCATCGGCACCGCCCCCACCCCCGCGTGATCCAGAGACGGGCTTGCTGCCTGGACGGACTCCCTTTAAATTACGGGTCATCCGGGGCGGGAAACTCGGTGTCCCGAAGCGATAACTTCATTAGCTATATGGCTGGATCAGACAAAAAAGACAAAGCTCCTAGGAACAGAACTATTACGCTTACCCTCCAAGAAAAGGAGCTTTACCGAGAGAAACTCCTTAGCCTGTCGGGGAGAGTGTCTCCCTTCCACATTGAAAACAAAACAATTAGACAAGACTTGTACGAGATTTTGGACTATTTACCAGGTTCCTTCGTAGACCTCCTCTTTATAGACCCGCCGTATAACGTTACCAAGTCCTTTAACGGGGAAGTATTCAGGGAACGCTCAATCGAGGAATATAGAGAATGGCTTGAATCTTGGTTCCCGAAACTCCTACAGGTACTCAAGCCTACGGGGGCAGTGTACATTTGTGGGGACTGGCGTTCCGCCTCGGCTATACACCTAGTTGCAGAAAAATACCTAACCGTGCGTAACCGGATTACTTGGGAACGAGAGAAAGGACGGGGCGCAAAAGCTAACTGGAAAAATTGCTCAGAGGACATCTGGTTTTGCAGTGCATCTGATAAATACACGTTCAACGTAGATGAGGTGAAGCTTAAACGGCGCGTCATCGCACCGTATACAGACCATCATGGGAAGCCAAAGGACTGGGAGAAAAGCCCAGAAGGGAATTACCGCTTAACTCATCCGTCCAATCTATGGACAGATTTGACGGTGCCTTTCTGGTCCATGCCGGAAAACACAGACCACCCCACGCAGAAGCCCGAGAAGCTTTTGGCAAAGATTATTCTTGCAAGTTCTCATCCTAGAGACATTGTTCTCGATCCCTTCTTGGGTTCAGGAACAACGTCTGTTACGGCTAAGAAGCTTGGAAGAAAGTATGTTGGCATCGAAATAGACGAAACATATTGCTGCCTAGCGGAGAAGCGTCTTGCTATCGCTGAGAAGGATAAGACTATACAAGGATACGCTCAAGGGGTTTTTTGGGAGCGGAACACGCTTCAAGAACAGAAGCTTCCCCCTAGGAAAAGAGAGTTTCAGAATCTTTCCCTTTTCCCACTTCCTTTTGCTCGGGCAGAATAATGAAAAGTCAGATTTTTTACACGGATCGCTATAAGGTCATAGAGGCCAGTATTGCCGATTTTTTGAATTCTCAGCCCGATTTTTTATCCGTTCGCACAGCAACTAGTCCCCGCGCGGTTGGTGATGCCGTGCAAGACTTACTTTGCGATAACTTTCAGTCAATGCTCGGGGACATCTGCGCTGAGTATTCTTCCACATTTGCCCGGAGGGCAATGGCCGATTTGGCGTTCACAGACACTGATGGTTTTTATTATGTGGTGGACGTAAAAACCCATAGAATTTCTACTTCCTTCAATATGCCGAATCTGACCTCCGTGGAAAGGCTGTCCCGCTTCTACGAAGACGACAAAAACTACTTTATCCTATTGGTCGTGAAATATGACATCCTGGGGACGCGGGCAACCGTACAAAAAGTCCATTTCGTACCGATAGAATTTCTCTCCTGGGAATGCTTAACCATCGGCGCATTAGGGTGGGGCCAGATTCAGATTGCCAACGCTAATATCATCACGCTTAACGAACAGTGCTCAAGGAAAAGTTGGATGCTCCAACTTTGCGATGTGATGCTCACCTTCTATCCGAGAGAAATTGGAAAGATCCACAAGCGCATTGGCTATTTTGAGCGTCTGAGGCAATAATGGCAAGATAAACCAGATCCATAGCCCATCTCGGTTGTCTATGAGCATCGCTATGATCGCCATTGCCTATCTAGAACAACGGAGAGTCATGCCGGGATGGCTGAATCCAAACAAAAAGCTCCAGCGAAACTAAATGATATTGGTTACATCTTTAAGGGGAAATGGTTCAGAGCGAGTTCTGCGCGCGAGGTGCTGCAATCAGTCATAACGCTTCTCGCGGAAAACGATGCGGACTTTCTGGAACGTTTTTCTGAGTATGGACATGGCCGCAAACGCCAATATATAGCGCGTAAAAAAACCGACCTTTATCCGGGCAAATTGCATCTTTGCGAGATTTACTCCGTTGAGTTCGTTCCTGGGTGGTGGCTCGGCACCAACTATAACCCCCAATCAATCGAATCAATAATTAAGAAAGCATGCGAAGTGGCTGGCATGCGCTATGGTTTGGACATTATTGTTCGTTTGGCCAACCTTCGAGCCGCTTCCTTTCGTGGTAGTCGGGTGTCCTAATTTCAACCCTTGAGTGTCCTATTTAGGACAGTACCTTCCGACAATAAAAGAGGAAAACGGCAGTCAGTGACTGAGAGCGAGACCAAGCAGGAACTGAGAGTTCGAGGACGAGGAAACTCAGTAGGCGAAGATAAAAGGAGGAGGGCAATCCCTCCGCTGCAGCTCACACTCTGGACACGAGGGCGTGGTGCCGGCAGCAAGCCTCCGTAAAAGGAGCCTTTTCTCTTGATGATCGCTGAACAGCAGGTGATTTCTCGCACTACCACGGCTCCTTCTCCCCCCCTCAGAGCGACCCACGCAGGTACAATTCTCCCGAAGGTTTTTGCCGCCCGCCGACGGGTTCGAGAGTGACCGCTGCCGCCTTCACGTCGCCGAAGAGTTTGGACGGTGGCGCAGCTAGCACCGAGCCGGTGCCGCTTTGATCGGGCGTGAAGAGCCCGGCGCTGACCGGCCCTTCTTTCTCAGTCATGAACCAGATCTGATATTCCTTGCCTGGTGGCGGCTGAGGCATACCAAAGGCGTAGAATAACCAAGCCTTCTTCCGCTCGTTCCACAAGACATGCCCTGCAGTCGGCACTCCGCTTTTTGCCTGTCGCAAATAGCCGATCCGCAAACCGGGTGCTGTCAGCACTTCGATTACGTTGCGCTGGCGAGCCAGGGCATCACGCAACTGCGTTGTTTCTCGTCCGCTGGCTTCGGCCTCCGCGCGCTGCTGTGCGAGGAGCACGCGTAGTTCACTCAGCTCACGTTCACCCTGAGACACCACCGCACGCTGGCGGACCAATTCAGCATTGAGAGTGACGATCTTGCCTTCATACTTGGCCGCCACGGCTTTTTCTTCGGTACCGCGGCTTTGTTGCGCGCGCGCGAGTTCTTGCTCACGCAGGCTCACCAGGCGGCGCTGCTCAGTGAGCGCCGCTTCAAATTGGGCGAT
>JACQEL010000236.1 GCA_016200595.1 Deltaproteobacteria bacterium | reverse complement strand
TGAGAGTTCTCCTTGCGACAATCTCTCACGCATTCTAGAAGTGTTACCTATGTCCATGAACAGGTGTTACCTATGTTCCCGGTCTATACAGCCCTCTCCCACGAGGGGAGAGGGAACCTAGAACCCAAGGCGACGGGGAAATGGCTTCAGTTGTGACTGGTGCCGGCCGGTTGCGGCTCGGAGGGAGGTCGGCTGAACGGCAACCAGCGCGGCACCGCAGCTCGGTAGGCGCGGTAATCCTCGCCGAAGCGCCTCTCCAGTCCAGGTTCTTCAATATAAATGAGATAGAAATGCCCTAGTATGGTCAGTAGCACCGCGTAGATGCCTAAACTGGGCGACTGGAACCACAGAGCCTCGGCAAAGGCCATAGAGAACAGACCGAGCGCCATAGGGTGCTGGATGCGCGCGTATGGTCCAGCCACGACCAATCGTTTAGGCGCGTCAAAGGGCAGGGGCGTTCCCTCTCCACGGAGGACTAAGTAATACGCGCCGGAGAACAGCAACAACGCCCCGGCCACAAACAGTATCCCCCCGCTATAAGTCAAGAATGTCCCGACGTGCTTACCGAGGATGAGATCAATCTGTCGCGCTTGCCAGGGGAGGTAACCTAAGAGCACGCCCAAAACAAAGACGGCGTATAGGAGAGTACGAAGTCCAGGGGACATCTTTATCCTCTCTGTCTGTATTTACTCCCCGTGAAACACCGGCTTGCGTTTCTCGAGCATCGCTTTCACGCCTTCCTGGGCGTCGGCGCTTTTGCGAGCGCGGTTCACCATGTCGCCGAGGTCCTGATAGTTGATGGTCTCGCGCCACGAGATTGACCGCAGGATCGTTGCCTTCATGCCAGCGAGTGAGAGCGGGGCGTTGTCGGCGATAGTACGAGCTAAGGTGTACGTTGCTGGTTCTAGTTCACTGGCGGAGACGAGCTGGTGGATCATGCCAATTTCGTAGGCGCGCTTGGCATCGATGGGTTGACCAGTGAAAAGAATCTGTTTGGTGAAGGCTGGCCCGATAATTTCTACCAGTTTCTGACCGAGCGGGAATGGTACGACCAAGCCCAGCCGGGCCAGCGGCATACCGAAGCGGGCGGCGTCTGAGGCGACGCGCAGGTCGCAGTGCAAGGCGAGTTCACAGCCGCCGGCCAAGGCATCGCCCTGGACCATGGCGATGGTCGGATGACGGGACCGCTCAATCTGTTGAAAAATTTTGGTGACGCCCGTTTCCGGGTCGCCACCACCAGCCTGACGCGAGCTGAGCTCACGCAAGTCTAAGCCCGAGCAGAACGCTTTGCCTTCGCCGCGAATGACGACCACTCGCACCTCGGGGTTACTTTCGAGCTGGGGGAAAATGTTGGTCAATCCCTCGAGCAGGGCGGTGTTGAGCGCATTACGCTTTTCCGGGCGGTTCATCGTAATGGTGGCGATGCCATCTTTAATCGTACAGAGAATTTCGTCAGCCATAATAGACCTCCTTGTCGGTGTGTTGCGCGTTCACCTAAGCGTTTTCTCCGCGCTAGGTCAAGGCGAAGGGCACACCAAGGTGAAGACCTCCATAATCGGCTCACCCGGGTTTCTCAGTTGGTGCTGAATTATGCTACATTTACCTTGGAAACACTATGCGGATGGATGTCGTCTCAAGGCTCAAGCGCCAGCGCATGTGGGTGTCGCTCGTCACCGTGATTAGCATCACTCTGGTGTTCGCGCTCGCACGTTTCCTGAGCCCGGTTCCCCCTCAGCCGCTCGGGTTTGTGGCGTGCATCTGGCTGGTGGGATTGGTAATTGCCGCTATCGTCATTCAAACCACGTATGTCCGACTCTTTAGTTTAGCGGCCGAACTCGAAGCCACCAACACGTCTTTACAGACAGAGATCGCTGAAAAGGAGCGAATCGAAGTAGCCCTGCGCGAGAGCGAGCATCGCTATCGCGAACTCTTTGAGAATGCTGGAGATATGATTGCCATCATGACGATGGAAGGAACCATTACCGCGGTAAATCGTGGATCAGAAACATTGGTAGGCGGAGTGCGAGAGGAGGCCATTGGCAAGCACTTTCGTGAATTTCTGACGCCGGCGGCGAATGCCCGAATGGAGGAGCGCTTTCGTCGTTTTTATGCCGGCGAGGAGATTCCTTCCGTCTTTGAGCTTGAACTGGTCCACAAAGATGGCAGTGTCGTGCCCGTTGAAGTGCGAGCCCGCTTTATCAGAGATGCGCAGGGAAACTTCACCGGCTTTCAGACCATCCATCGCGATATTACTGCCCGCAAAGCGCTAGAACGGCAGCGAGCGGATTTTCTTGCCATGCTGACCCATGATATTCGCAATCCCCTGGGGGTGATTTTAGGGTACACGGAGATGTTGCGCGATAGCGCGCGGGAACGGGCCGCGAAGCGGGATGACGGCCTCCGCGATCGCATCGAAGTCAGTGCCTTCACGGTGCACTCGCTCGTCACGAACTATCTCGAACGTTCCCGGATCGAGGCCGGGCAGCTAACCTTGGTACAGGAGTCTCTGGCCATCAACGACATCCTCAGTCGGGTGGGGAAACAATATGAAAGCGAAGTCC
>JACQEL010000235.1 GCA_016200595.1 Deltaproteobacteria bacterium | reverse complement strand
TCCGGACGATCCCTTAGTACATGGACTGGTAGGAGATGCGGCAATGGAACTCGGGGCCTACGAACGTGCCGCAGCGGCGTTCCAAAAGATGCTCGATCTCCAACCTGGCCTCGCCTCCTACAGCCGCGCGGCTTACCTGCGCGAGCTGTACGGTGATCTGCCGGGGGCTGCCGAGCTTATGACGTTGGCAGTACGGGCGGGCAGTCCGCGTGACCCGGAACCGTTCGCGTGGTGCCTCGTGCAACTTGGCAACGTGTACTTCAACCAGGGGCAGTTGGAAGAAGCCGAAGCCGCTTACCAGCAGGGCTGGGCAGTGTTCCCACAGTATTATCAGGCCCTGGCTGCCCTGGGCCGGGTGCGGGGAGCACAACAGCGGTATGCTGAAGCGCTTGCGTTCTACCAACAAGCAGTGGCGATTGTTCCCACGCCAGACACGGTTGCTGCCCTAGGTGACCTGTTAGCTTTGCTGGGGAAGGCTGATGAAGCTGAAAAGCAGTACACCCTGGTTGAGTACATCGAACACGTCAACGAGATCAACCAGGTCGCGTATAATCGCCAGCTTGCCCTATTCTATGCTGATCATGACCGCCAGCTGAGCGAAGCCCTCACGCTGGCGGAAGCCGAATTGCGGAGACGGCACGATATCTACACCTACGATACTCTCGCCTGGGCGCTGGGCAAAAACGGACGCTACCCCGACGCCTGGAAAGCCATGGAGCAAGCACTCCATTTAGGCACCCGAGACGCGTTGCTCTTCTTTCATGCCGGGATCATCGCTCACGGCCTGGGGAAGAGGGAGCAAGCAAGGGATTACCTCCATCAAGCTCTTACGCTCAATCCGCATTTTCACCTCGTCCAAACGGAGGTGGCGAAGCGTCTGCTTACCGAGCTTGAGGGTCGGCCCAGCTTGGCTGGTGGTGCTGGAGTCAATCAAGATGGACACTCATAAACTATTTTCCTGGTTGTCAGTGGCGAGTTTGCTCATAGCCAGCCTATTATTAACCCCACGTCTGGGGGCCGCCCATCCAATGGGCAACTTCAGCATTAACCATTTCTCGGCTCTCGACGTGCATCCCTCGTTCATCCGCGTCTCCTATGTGCTTGACGTGGCCGAGATCCCCACATTTCAAGAGCTGCAAGACTACGGGTTGACCCCACAGCCCGATCACCCGAGTGTGACCGCCTACCGCCAGCGTAAAGTCCAAGAACTGCAACAGGGATTGTGGTTGCAGGTCGGTGGCCGGACCCTGCCGCTTACCGTTCGCTCCAGCACTCTCACGTTTCCGCCCGGCGCCGGTGGATTACCGACACTGCGCATTGCGGCAGTGTATGAAGCGTCCCTGGCAGAGGCAGGTGGCCAACTTGTCTATGAAGACCGCAACTATCCTCAGCGCGCGGGCTGGAAAGAGATTGTTGCCACCGCGAGTGACGGCGCGACTCTCACTACCTCTTCTGTCCCTGCAGAGAGCCGCAGTAACCAGTTGACGGCGTATGCCGCTGACCTTTTGCAAGCTCCTCCGCAGGATCTGCGTGCCAGTCTGTCCTTCACGGCGGCTGCCTCGGCCCAAGAGAGTCCGCTGGCATCTCGCTCTGCCTCCGTCCCACTGGCCAACCCGCGAACCCCTGAAACCGCGCAGACTCCGCGCAACCTATTGACTGAATTGATGACCGCAGGCCAGCTGAGCGCCGGGGTGATTGTGTTTTCCCTCCTGGTGGCCATTGGCCTCGGAGCCTTTCACGCCTTGGAACCCGGGCATGGGAAGACTTTAGTTGCGGCTTACTTAGTCGGGTCACAGGGGACGGCCTGGCATGCCATTCTCTTGGGCCTCACCGTCACGGCGAGTCACACTATTGGTGTGTATGCCTTGGGTGGCGTGGCACTGTTCGCCTCGCATTATGTCTTGCCCGAGCAACTCTATCCCTGGCTGGGGTTCACTTCAGGGCTGCTCATCATGAGTATGGGCATGGTGCTGCTGACGCAAGCCTGGCAGGGACGCTTAGGGCAGCATGACCATGACCACCCACACGGTCACGACCACACCCACCACCCTCATGATCATCCACACGACCACGGGCATGGCCACGACCATAGCCATCCTCATCATGACCACGGCCATTCTCACCACCCTCATCTACATCCGCAGGAGCAGCACTTGCCCGCGAACTCGCAAAAGCAGACCTCGATCGGCTATGGTGCGTTACTGACCCTCGGGATTACCGGGGGTATGATTCCCTGCCCGGCAGCGCTTGTGGTCTTACTCAGCGCCGTCGCGTTACAGCGGATCGCTTTCGGCCTGCTCCTCATCGTGGCCTTCAGCGTGGGATTAGCAGCGGTCCTGGTTGGTACTGGACTCTTGCTGGTGTCCACCCGTAGATTCGTGCAGCGCTGGAGCGGTGAGGGGCCATGGTTGACGTATTTACCTTTTCTGTCGCCACTCGTAATTACCCCGCTCGGGTTGGTGATTGCCCTACGCTCTCTTATCGGTACAGGCCTCGTCCGTAGCCTCCTGTTTTGAGTAACTCGCGATCGGGAAAATACGACTTTATTCGCCGACCCTCTCTCCGAGCGAGCGTGAGACGGAGGATCGGCGACTACGATACAATAACGCAGTCGTGATTCCCACCAGGAGGATGGCGACAAAAATCCATTTTTCCACCTCCTTCACCTCACCGAGCAAGGCTTCGGCGAGGTTGCCGAAAGCGTAGCCCAGACTGGCAAAGACGGCACTCCAGAAAATGGCGCCGAGCAAATTGAGGACCAGGAAGCGCTGCCACGACACTGTGCTCATCCCCACCGCCACTGGTCCGACAGTCCTCAATCCATAGAGAAAGCGCAGCGAGAGGATCACCAGCACGCTATGCCGATTGAGCAATTGCGTGAACCGTGTCGTTCCTGACTCAAGGGTGGGGAACCGATGGAAGAGGCGATCGCCGAACCGCCGCCCTAAGAGAAAGTAACCTTGGTCCCCGAGAAAACCACCAACCGTAGCGGTGACTATGACCAGCGGAAGGTGCAGATACCCGCGATGCGCGGCAAACCCGGCAAGTATCAGCACGGTTTCTCCTTCGAGCACTGTCCCCAGCAGAACAATGCCGTAGCCGTAAGTTTGGATGAGCGCAGTGAGGTCCATTGAACTATCTCAGGCGAGCGCGAGCTACTAAACCAGGAGGCAAGAGATTGGTACACACGACCCTGAACCAGGCGGCATGAGAGTGGCACACAAGAGTTGTCACCCTGAGTGCAACGAAGGGTCTCGGCATGAGATTCTTCGCGGAGTTTATCCTGAGCGCAGTCGAAGGGCTCAGAATGACAGTGCTGAAGAGCCTTGGCATAACGTGTACCAATGTTTTGCATTCCGGTTTAGTGCCTGTCCACGACGCTGTTGAAAAATGCCCAAATGCCCTTTACGCCCGACGCTAAAGCATCGGGCTACCCTCACGCCGCCGGCTCACGCCGGCTCTCAGCCCCTGCGGGGCGGGTGAGGGTAGCCGGGGGATTTATCCCCCGGCGGAGGTGCGGAGTTTATCAACAGTATCATCAATCACCGGGCTACTACTCGACGCCCCCTTCGGGGGCAAAAAAGCCGGCTTCAGCCGGCGTTAGGGCGTAGCCCGGCCAGTTCATGGCCGGGCGGAGACGGCCGCACAGCAAGGGCTGAAATGTCCCAATGTCATGCACTTCGGTTTAGTCCCTTTTTAGGTCTGTACCCATGAGCACACACTAAGGAAGTACTGCGTGCCACAGCGGCGGTGGTGTAGGTGGCATTGCATACTCCGACCAGCCGCCACCCAACGCCCGGTACAGTTCGACCACAGTAATAAGCTGGTCGCGCTGTACTTGAGAGAGGATGATTTCTGCCGGGAAGAGGAGCTGTTGGGCTTCGATGACTTCGAAGTAGTTGGCAAACCCACCTGTGTAACGCAGCGTTGAGAGCCTGACCGACTCGCGATAAGCCAGAACGGCGCGCGTTTGTTCTTCCCGCACTTCCGCCAGTTTCTGTTGAGCAGTCAGGGCATTCGATACTTCTTGAAACGCTCTAATGACTGTCTGTTCGTAGTGGAGCTTCGTCTGCTCCCACTGGGCGACCGTTGCCTGGTAGTTTCCATAGAGCAATCCCCCCTGGAGGAGCGGGCCGGTCAGCTGACCGGCGATAGACCAAAGGTTTGCGCCTCCCTTTACCACATTTTCTATGTCGGTACTCGCCCCGCCATAGAAACCAGTGAGACCGATTCTAGGAAAAAAGTTCGCCTCGGCCACGCCAACTCGGGCATTCGCAGCCATGAGGGACTGTTCTACCTGCAAAATATCTGGTCTGCGCTCCAGCAGCTGAGAGGGCAGGCCAACTGGAATGATAGGGGGGAACGCTTGATTGACCAGCGGTGTCCCACGTGGAATCGGGCCGGGGTTACGGCCGAGCAGGACGTTGAGCTGATTTTCCTTGGCGACTATGCGGCGTTCAAGGTTCGGAATAGTTGCCGCGGTGGCGGCAAGGGCAGCTTCGGCCCGGGCGGTCTCCAGCTTTGAGGCGACCCCTAACTGCAATCGTCGGGTGAACAGGTCAAGAGTTTGCTGGAACGAGGCGACAGTCCGCCGCGCGATCTCCAACTCAAGATCCAGCTCCAGCAACTCGAAATAGGCTTGCGCCACATCGCTGACCAGCGTCAGCACGACACCACGCCGGAACTCTTCGCTGCCAAAAAGATCAGCAAGCGCCGCCTCGTTGGAGCGGCGAATCCTCCCCCAGACATCAAATTCCCAAGCCACGCTGAAAAGACCCGAGAACGCATTATCTATCCGGCCGGGTAAAATGATCACTCGGGATTGCGGCGTACTTTCCGCACGGCCGGCAGTCCCCAGGTACTCTGTCTGGGGAAAAAATTCCGAGCGCGCCACCCCGGCCAGCGCTCGCGCCTGTTCGACACGAGCCGCGGCGGTACGCAGGTCATAGTTGTT
>JACQEL010000196.1 GCA_016200595.1 Deltaproteobacteria bacterium | reverse complement strand
TCTTGAATCGTCGCCTTGCCTTTGGCGATGACACTGTGATGGTCCAGCACATCGTCCACCACGACGCTCACGCGAGGGTCGCGCTTGAGGTTCTTATATTTAACCGTCTCTTTAGTGATGGAGAAATAGAAAGTTGTGCCGTCCCAGTAGAAAATCACCGGTGTGAGCTGTGGATCTCCTTTCGCATTGAGGGTACCTATGACGGCATTGCGCCGTTCGGAGAGGAAATCGTCGAGCTGTTCTTTCGTGAAAGGCTTGAGTCCTGCCAGGCGTTTCCGTTGAGCAGGTTTGGTCTCCTCGGCAGCTACCAGGTTGCTAGCGAAGAGCACGAAGAGAAAGAGAAGAAAGGTCGTATGTCGCGCTCCTCTGCTCAGACGCATTTTCGTGCTTGATAGTTTTTGCCCCATGATGTTTCCTCCTTCGTTTCCACTCTTATAGTCTACCATTCACATTCTGCAATCTGCCTATCACTGAGCCCAGAGGGGGAGGCTAGCGAGCGAAATGCCAAACACGGGAATACCGAGGAGATAGATCAAGATCGTCAAAATCGCCGTGCCAATCAGGTCGAGCCCGATTCCTGCCCGTACCATTTGCGGAACCGTCACATGGCCCGTGGCAAAAACGATGGCGTTTGGTCCGGTCGCGGAGGGGAGCATAAAGTTACACACCGTGGCCGCGAAGGTGGCTGGCACCATGAGTAGCAGAGGATCGAGGTGCATCGCCTGAGCGGTGGCCGCGAGCACTGGCATCATGAGTGTCACGGTTGCGGTATTGCTGGCAAATTCGGTGACCCAGGCGGTGAGCAAGGTGACGAGGAAGATTCCGCTCAACGGAGAAAGACTGCCAACTAAAGTCAGGCGTGAACCTAACCAAGCGGCAAGGCCGGTCTTTTCGACTCCGGCGGCGAGCGCCAGCCCTCCTCCGAGCAGGAGCAGGACTCCCCACGGCAAGCGTTCAGCGGTTTTCCAGTCCAGGAGAAAAGTACCAGCCTGCCGATCCGCAGGGATAAAAAAAAGCAGAAGAGCCATACTCATAGCGACAGTTGAGTCTTGTACGGTGACCGGAGGAGGCAAGAAACGTGACCAGCCGGGTACCGTAATTCCTCCCAGAGGAAGATCTTCACGAAAGATCCATAACACTGCCGTGGTCGCAGCAAGGACCAAGACCTTCTTTTCCTCAGCGCTCATCGGGCCTAACGCTTGCAGGCGGTTCTGCAAAAAATCGCGATCCGATTGCCACCCTGCGCTGGAAAAAGGGAAAATAAAATAAGCAAGGTAAGCCCACGTGATCAATACTAAAATCACGACCGTGGGCACACCGAAGAGCATCCATTGCAGGAATGCCACTGGCGGTGCTGCGGGAAAGAGCTTGGTAAAAGCACCGAGAAAAATCACATTTGGTGGCGTGCCGACCGGCGTGCCGACGCCGCCAATCGAGGCGCCATACGCCACCATCAACATCAGGGCAGTGCCAAAGCCCTTCTTAGTATCATAGCCTTGCGAATCGGCATGACTGAGGATTGCCGACGCGATTGGCAGCATGATCAGGGTTGTCGCGACATTGGAGACCCACATGGAGATCGCCGCAGTCGTACTCATCATGCCGAGCGAGAGCGCTTGTGGGGAAGTGCCAACCCGGCTGAGAATTTGCAAGGCGATGCGCTGGTGCAGGTTCCACTTTTCCATCGCCATGGCAATGAGAAAACCGCCTAGAAAAAGAAAAATGACCTGGTCGGCGTAGGCCGCCGACACCTCTTGCGGAGTAAGGATATGCAGGAATGGGAACAGGGCGAGGGGCACAAGGGCGGTTACCGACGGATGAACCGCTTCGCTCACCCACCATACCCCTATGAGTGTAGTCGCGGCGGTCATGCGCCAGGCCTTTTCCTCCATTCCTGAGGGGGCCGGTAGTACCAAAAGAAGAATAAAGGCAATCAGTCCAGCGAACAGACCGATTGCCTGATGACGCTCATAGCGGGAGGGCTGAGTCTCGCTCATGTAGCAGAAGCAGCCCTCAACGGGATGCCGGACCGTCTGGTGTTGTAAGGGAAGGGAGAGCGCTGGACAGTACGCGCGCAAGTTCCTGGGCGAAGAGGCGATGAAGATCCGTAGGACGACAACCTGCGGCTGCTGGATGACCACCGCCACCAAAGAACTGGGCAAGCTGCGAGAGGTCAGCCTGACAGTCCGGTGAACGACGCAGACTGACTCCTTCACCTTTCAGATCGTAGAAGGCAAAGACTGTCTGGGTGGCATTCTTTCCCCACGCATCACCAATCTCACTAGGATGTCCCTCACACACCGCCGTGACGAGCGTATATGGCGTACCAGGCACCGCCAGGCTCACCCGGCTCTTCTCAGCCATAGCGAAACTGGCTTGGATTTCACGTGTGGCCTTTTCGTACGCCGCGCGCATCGCCGGGGTGTAGGTGACTGTGGGATCGATTTTGAGGAGCGCCTCATAGCCTGCCAGACTTTCCCGATCTTCTCCTAGCGTGCGAATCGTCAGGGCTAACTCCCGCGAGCCAGGGATGGCATGAATCCAGCGGTCGTTGTCATCGGCCATAGCGACGACTGGTGAAAAGGCGGCAAAAGTTTCGTTGTGTTGAGCAGCGGTCGTGAGCTGTTGCTCAAGGTGCTCATAGACCAGTCGCGCGGCCGCCACTTGCTCACTGACGACGTGTGCAGTAAACGGCACGTCTATCTCGCCGGCAGCGTAGCGTTTGAGCGCGGTGCGGTGATGGTCAAACCAGTAAATCTTCACTCCGTGCGCAGCAAGATCGCGGAGATGCGCGTCCGTTTCGTTCTCGGTCCAAGAGATATCAGTGATCCACAATTCACTGCCTGCCGGAGCTGCAGCGCGACCAATCGAGCGAATGACTTGATTGATATGTTCGTTGCCCGAAAAATGTGGGACAATCGTCGCACCGGCACGATACCGCGCCACGGCAACCGCTGCCGCCACGCCATCAAGGCAATACGGTCCATGGCTGACAAGGTGGACAAGAGGAGGTTGAGACGAGAACTCGTTTTTTTCCATACAAACCAGAATAGCACGTAGGGGGTCAGGGGTTAGGGGCCAGGGGTTAGTAAAGAGATGTGGAGAGAGCTGTCTTCTTTATCGCAACTGTGAGGCTTTTGCCCTTAGTCGTCTATCGCATTAATTTTGAGGGATCTGAGACTGTCATGCCCGCGCAGGCGGGCATCCAGGAATCTCAAGCAGCAGCCTCAGGTTAACCTGCCTGGATTCCCGCTTTCGCGGGAATGACACGTCCACGGTTCACCCCTCATCTTCAATGCGACGGACCACTAGTCCCTAATCCCCTCTCCCTAACACCCAACCCCTAACACCCAACCCCTAGCCCCTAACCCCTCCTTGCC
>JACQEL010000195.1 GCA_016200595.1 Deltaproteobacteria bacterium | reverse complement strand
TGGGCCAGGTGCGTCGGCGCTTAATTGAACTCTGCCGTCCACGAATTTCTCGCGATAAGCCTTGCCCCGTTAGTGAACAGGAATTCGCTAACGCCGCGTGATCCCACTGATTCTCTCACTTCGCAAACCGGAAACTACAGCTATAGTAGAGAAAGCGGTATAATCTGCTTTTCTTTTCTTCCTTCGCTAACTAAGAGCACGTTTCAAAATGCTGAAAATTATTTGCTACTCTATCTATCACTCATCCAACGCCTATCTCGGCATCCTCATGGCCAACCAAGAGCTGGCCGGCTTTCCCATCGAAGTCGAGCGCCGTCCGCTCTGTATTCCCAAGACCAGAGGCGTGAAAGTAGCCGACTTCGTCGGGAGTAAGGAAACCCCCGTGAAAAGTGAGTATCACCGCGAGGACTGCGCCCGCTGGGCGAAGCGCTACGGTATTGAGTTGCACTTCCTAGCACCAGGCGTCTTTGCCGAACGAGCAGACCGCTGGCAGCAGTCCCCGTTCGACCGCGAGGAGTTGCCAGCGCGAGCCTATTACGCTGCGCGAGGAACAGGAAAAGAAGCACGGCTCGACCAGGCACTCTTCCGCGCAGCTTGGGTCGAAGGCTTGGATGTGAACGAGGAGAGTGTCATCCGACACGCCGCATCCTTGGCCGGATTAGACCCTGATCGGCTTATCGCTCAGGCCCTGCAAGAGGATACTCGACGGATGCTGGAGTCAGCTCTGGCTGCCTTTGAGCGCGACCGCTGTCCAGGAGTGCCCACCTGGGTTCTCAATGGAGAACGGTTCTGGGGCAAGGACCGCGTTGAATGGTTGGTCGAACGGGTGAAGCTTTTAACGGCGGTCTCCTCTTGAACAACGACTAAACCAGGAGGCAAGAGATTGGTACACGGAGGCAAGAGATTGGTACACATGACTCTCGCACCTGCCCAGCGTAGGGGCGAAGCATTTGCCCCGTGTAGACCAATGCCGTGGGGAATCTGATATGCAAATGCTTCGCCCCTACCCACGCGGCTATGAACAGTGTCCCAATGTCGTGTGGTTTGATTTAGTGTAAATGATGTTTGGACGCTCAATAGGTCAGGAACACGGGCGGTGAGCGCGCTGACTGAAGTGCGGTGAAAAAGCTGCAGGAGCACGGCTTCGGCCCGGCTTTTTTTCCTTGGCTATGTGTCCCTACGAGAGTTGTAGCGTTCACAGCCGGAGCAGGTAGAATGAGAGAGTTTCCTCTTAAAATAGAGAAAACGCCTGAATTAATGCCAGCGGAGGCAACATATGCAGCAGAAACGGTGGTCGCTTTCCATACCACTCGATGGTTTTACACTCGCGGAACACCTTGACATTGCTCGTGAAGCAGAACGCCTGGGATACACGGATAGCTGGTCGTTGGAAGTTGACGGGCTCGATTGCTTTGCCCCCTTAGCAGTCGTGGCTTCGACCACACGCATGCGTGTCGGCACGGCGATTGCCAACGTCTACACTCGTGGTCCCGCGACCCTAGCCATGAGCGCGGCTGGGCTGGCGGAGATAGCGCCGGGACGATTCTGTTTGGGAATCGGGGCAGGATCACAACCGATTGTCGAGTTGTGGAACGGTGGAAAATTCAGCCGTCCCGCCGCTCGCGTACGCGAGATGACAGCGTTCCTGCGGCAAGCCTTAGCGGGTGAGCGGGTAGTCTTCCACGGGGAAACCTTTACGGTCGAAGGGTTTCGCCTGAGCCGTCCACCGACAGCGCCGATCCCGATCCATATAGCGGCATTGCGCCCAGTGATGTTGCGCGCCGCCGGTGAGTTAGGCGACGGCGCGATCATCAACTGGCTCTCGGCTGAAGATGTGCGGAAATCGGTGCGTGTGGTCCGCGAAGCCGCAGCCCAAGCCGGCCGTGACCCGGAAACGATTGAGATCACGGCGCGGTTATTTGTCTGCGTGGACTCGCCGACACCCGCAGCCGATCTCGGCATACGGCGACACATTAACACCTACCTGAACGTCCCGGTCTATCAGGCATTCCAAAAATGGTTAGGACGAGAGGAGGCGCTCACGCCGATGTGGCAGGCCTGGAGCAGCGGCGATCGTAAAGGAGCGGTAGCCGCTATCCCCGAAAAAGTAGTCAACGATCTGATTATCCACGGGACGACAGAGGAAATGCGCGCCCAGGTTCTCCGGTATATGGACGCGGGCGTCGATACCGCCTTCCTACAACTGCAGTCGTTTAAGCCGGATCTCACCCGCAAACGCCAGGCGCTACTGGCAGGGATGCGCGCCCTCGCTCCAAGCAGTTAATTGAGACGAAAAGAGGAGGGGCAAAGCATTTGCGCGTCAGGCTCCCCGTGACGTTGGTTTCTACGGGTCAAATGCTTCGCCCCTCCTCAGCCGCTGGTGTGGCGAGATTCTTCGCCTCCGCTACACTCCGGCTGCTCATGAACAAATCGGTCGTGCTGGGGGTAGCCTGGATGGAGCGGAATCCGGGAGGTGGGAGCGGGGAATCCCGGATTGCATCCGGGCTACTGCTCCGTTCGTGCGCGGCTCGATGAGCGCGCAGCGCTATGGGGTACTCAGAATGACCTCCTTCATTTTCACTGTGGGAAACCCTAGCGCTCCTCTCCCCATCTCTAGCCTCAAGCCCCATTGTGCGATAGTGTCGGCCCGTAATATCCGTTTGTAACATGGATAAAGGAGACACAGTATGAGCGAAAGTTTTTACACCCCAGAAGGCATCAAGGGTCTGCGTAAACTGCGCGACCTACGGCCCAATCTGTTTAAGGCGTTCCAAGAGTTCGACGCCAAAGTTTTTGAAGATGGAGCGATCAACGTCAAAACCAAGGAACTCATCGCCGTGGCCGCCGCGCATATCACTCAGTGTCCATATTGCATTGATACCCACGTCAAGCGCGCCAAGGCAGCTGGCGCAACTGATGAAGAAGTGGCCGAGAGTGTCTTTGTGGCTATGGCGTTGGGAGCCGGCGGCCCATTCGCGCATGGCAGCATCGCGATGCACGCGCTGGAACACAAATAAGCAGCGGGTTGCCAGGATCCAGAGCTGGGAGGGAATGTGATCCCAGCTCTCGCTACTGAGCGCAGGAATAGCCAATGGCCGCGTATGAAAAGAG
>JACQEL010000194.1 GCA_016200595.1 Deltaproteobacteria bacterium | reverse complement strand
GAACGTGGACAAGCAGCGCAAACGGTTAATTCGTCAACTGGAAAGGCTCGGGATGAAAGTGACGGTTGAAGAGGTCAAAGAGGCTGCCTAACCTCACCGCCAGTATTTTCATAGCAGACCACCAAACAGATGAAAGGGGGGAGATTATGTACGATGCCATTGTGATTGGGGCGCGGTGCGCAGGGTCACCGACCGCGATGCTGCTGGCCCGCAGAGGCTACCGAGTCCTGCGGGTCGATAAAGCCAAGTTCCCCAGTGATGTCATCAATGGCTACTCGGCTTTCCGATAGGAATGGAACAATTTTGGTCGCTAAGCGACCCTCCCTCTCTTATCACAACTCGTCCAGCAACGCTTTCGCCTCGTGCAAGTCTTTGGTGTCAAACCCTTCGGTGAACCAGCCGTAGATCTCGGCCAGCAGCTGCCGGGCTTCGTCTTGCTTTCCCTGTCTCTGCCACAGCCGACTCACGCTCATCACTGCGCGCAACTCCAGCGACTTCGCGCTCTGACGGCGGGCAATCTCAATAGCCTTCCAAAAACACTCCTCAGCTTCTTCGACTTTGGACTTTGAGCCTTGGACTTGGGACTGAAGCGTAAGCGTTCCTTTCAGTCGATACAGCTCGGCCTCGTAGTACCGATCGCCCTTTTCGTCTACTACCGCCAGTGCCTCAGCCAGCACGGTAAGCCCTTCCTCTGCCTGTCCTACTTTCCCACACGCCTCGGCGAGCAGGGCACACCAATGGGGTCGTTCTAGCTCTGCCCCCGTGGCCCCGTACGCCGCGAGGCCTTGGCGTATCTGGGTCACTCCTTCCTGCCCTTGCCCCTGTTCGACTAGTGCCCAGCCTCGCAGGACCTCTCCATGCGCCACGAAGAAAGCAACCTCATGCTCACTCGTGAGGGCAAGAGTCGCTTCGGCCCGTTCTTGGGTCGTCTGCATCTCTCGGCGGAGCTGATGGAGCGCGGTAGCCCAGCTGAGAGCCACGGCCAAACTAAAGGGGTGAGACAGGCGCGTGGCCAGAGCGAGGGCGCGCTCGCTGCTCTGCAGGGCTTGGTCCGGGTACCCAAGATGCCAGAGGATACGTGCCAAAAAGCAGAGACACGCCACCCCGGGATCGTGCCCATAGAGAAAGGCATGGGGACTGTGCTGCTGAGGGTCATAGAAGGCAAGCGCTTCCTCCAGGTGTGCTTGAGCCGAGACCAGCTCTCCAAGCCCGAACAAGGTCCCCCCCAGCGCTCGGTGAGCCTCGAGGAGGAGAGCTGGGTCTTGGGCGCCGTGGGCCAAGCTGAGGAACTGCTCCCCCAACTCCTGCGCTGCCCGCAGCTCCGCCCGCACGGAATAAAATAAGTACAGACCACATAGTACCGGCAAGCGCAGAGCGGTGGCTCCTACCTGCTGGCACAACTCGCGTGCCCGGGCGTAGAGCGCTCCCACTTCTGGAGCCGCAAAGCCCCGGATATTCATCAACGCTGGCCCCAGCGTGAGGTGCAGCGTGAGTTCATTCTGGGCGCGTTGAGGCGTGTGATGGGTCACTGGCAGAGCATTGAAGAACTCTAGGGCAGTCGTGAGGTGAGTGATAGCCTCCGCATGCGCCGACCGCTGGACTGCCTGCTGCCCGGCCCGGTGGAGGTACTCTATGGCCTTAGGGGTATTGCCACTGCGGCTGTAGTGATGGGCCAGATCGCCATAGTGGTCTTCTGCCCGGGAGTGAAACAGCGTCTCGATCGCCTGCGCCGTGCGCTCGTGTAATCCCTTGCGCCGTTCCCGCAAGAGGGAGGTGTACGCTACCTCCTGCGTCAGAGCGTGCTTGAACGTGTACTCGACCTCCGGGAAGGCCGGCTGCTCGTAGAGAAACTCTTTACGCTGGAGCGAGGCGAGGAGGCGATACAATTCGTCTTCAGTTTGGGTGATGACGTGGCGGAGCAGACTCAGGGGAAACTTCCGGCCGATTACGGCGAGCTGCTGGAGCAAGACTTTTTCGTCGGGGGCAAGGCGATCGATGCGCGCGGCGAGGACACCTTGCACGGTGGCGGGAATATGGAGCTCGGTGGGGAGAGGTGTCTGGCCGGGCGTCCCTCCAGCGGCCAACATCCCTCGCTCGCGTAACTCCTGCACTACTTCTTCCATGAACAAGGGGTTACCCTCCGTGCGTTGGTGGAGGGCCTTGGCCAAAGGGTGGAGCGGCGATCGATCGGTCGTGCCGATGCCGAACCGTTGCTGCAGATAGTCCGCCACCTGCGCTTCACTCAACAATCCCAGCGGCAGTTCTGTACACAATCCGTGCAGGTGTAATTCCTGCTTGACCGCGCGCAGCGGATGCTCCTGGACGATGACCTCCACCGGACGATAGGCGCCGATCACCAGGAGCCGCGCCGATTCCCGCCGTCGGGCGAGGAGAGACAGCAGAGCCACTGTCGAGGCATCGCTCCACTGCAAGTCTTCGAGCACCAACACCACCGGCCGGTCAGCCGTCATGGCCTCAAGCGCTTCCCCCATCTCCCGCAGCATCCGCTCGCGCGTGGCTCCCTGGGTCTGACGGTGGAGGGCTTCCAGTGCCGTCGCGTTCAGCAGCGACGGCATCTGCACTAACCATGTCGGGGCATGGTGCTGCAGGAGAGTTACCGCCTGTTTTCCTTCGGGCGTGCGACACAACCGTCCCAGTGCTTCCAGGATCGGCATGTAGGGTTCACCCGGACCATAGTGCTCAATGCACTGCCCGACCGCTACCCAAACCCCCGGATGGAGGCGCTGGGCGCTGGGCGCTCGCGATGGGGCAGGTGGGGAACCCGAACCTCCTGCCCTGTGCCTCAATCCTTGCAGGAAAGTATTGATGAGTGTGGTCTTCCCGATCCCTGCCTCGCCGGTGACGAAGACGAGCTGGCGTTCACCACTGACCGCTTGCTCTAACCGATGGTGAAGGTACGTGAGGTCGGAGTCACGACCCACGAGAAGCGGGGCAGCTTTACAATTGAAGAGTTCAGACTGGGAAGAGGCATTGAGGATGTTAAATTGTGAATTTTGCACTGGCTGGGTGGTCACACAGGGGAGGAAACGATACCCCTGTCGATGCATGGTCTCAATGAACTTTGGCTTCTTGGCCTTGTCGCCTAACGCTTTACGGAGTTCGACGATACAGAACGTCAACGCGCCATCACTCACGGCGGTCCCGGGCCACAGCGCATCAAAGAGCTCGGCTTTGGTGACGACCTGCCCCGCATGCTCAACCAGATAGCGCAGCACGGCAAACGTTTGGCGGGTCAGCACAAGGGCGCGTTTTCCCCGCCACAGCTGGGAATTGGTCAGGTCGAGCCGATAGCGATCAAAGGTAACCTGCTGAGCTGGTTGCATTTTGGGCCTCGCCTGCATCTGCGAACAATCTCGCACCTCTCTCGCACAAATCTCGTAACTTCCTCGTGATTGCGCGGCTCGCACTCTGGTATCGTCCTCTGCATGCGTCGAGACATATCACAGCCACCGCTAAAAACCCACGGGAATTTGCAGGCGGAATCGCCGCTGTCTCCCTACCGAGCGTTGGTCGTGCAGTTCCGACCAGAGACCGAGATCGCACGGGGCTGTGTCACCGGCCGGGTGGAACGCGCGGTGTCCGGGCAGGCGACCCATTTCGGCTCGCTCGAAGAACTACTGGCCTTTGTCGAGCGCGTACTGGCCACCGTGCGTGCACCGCCACACCGGCGAGGGAAAGGCAGTGGCACCGCATGAGGAGGAGAGGAGCGGTCCGCTGTACAAAAGGGGGCTGGGGATATGGAGAAGCAAAACGCACACGCGCAGAAAAGTATCCCCAGAGAGATACCACACGGCGTGTACGAGACATCTCCATAGAGAAAGAGCAAGCCATCTATGAGTAGATCTGGACATCTACGAATAGCAACAAGTCTCTATGAGTAGAGAGCATAGATGTTGGTCAATTAAAGTTAGGTGGTCAAGCTGTAAACGGAGGAAAGGCCATGCGAGAGTTTCTGCAAAACAGAGAAGTCTTCCGCGGTTTGAGCGACGCCTCTATCCAACGCATTGCTGAGGCCATAGAAGAGGTGTCCCTGCCCGTGGACACGTCGCTCTTCCGCGAAGGGGAGCCTGCGGATGCCTTATACATCATCCGTGCCGGCTCCGTGCGTGTCATGAAGCAACTGCCAGCCGGCGGCGAAGCGCTCGTGATCGCGCACCTGCCGGCTGGGACCGTGATCGGGGAGCGGGGTGTACTTGACGGTACGGTCCGGGTGGCTTCCGTGGTGACCGATACCCCCAGTGTGTTCTGGAAGCTGCGGCGGTCCACCGTGCAGGCGCTTGCCGCAACGGACCCCCTGCTGCGGTCCCGGGTTCATGCCCTGGTCCTGGCCCGCGGGCACCTCCCCCCCACTCGTGACCTCCCGCCCGAAGGCGACGCAGGCATCGAGTAGCTTGGGCACCGCAACTATGTCGAGGGCTGTGGGAGGCCCCCGAGTCATGTCGGTGCAGGGTGAAACAAGCATTTTCTCGAGGGAGAGGGGAGGAGTGCTCTCGCTGCGACAAGATTACAGTACCTGGCTGTATATAGAAGTTGCTCCTGAGGGAGACACTCTCTCGTTGGAGAGCCTCTCTAGGCAACCTCTGGCTCGTCCGGCTGAGCGAAGCAAATCATGGAGAGCGAGAGGTTAAAGAGTTTACAGAGGGGAGGAAACATGTTTATAGAGTTTATAGAGAGCGCAGGCGAAAAGTTTCCAGCTGTAGCAACCAGAGAGTTTGTAAATGTAGCAACTTGTTTCTACCGGCAGCGAGAGGTTGCTGCTAATAGCGATGGGACAGTCGTCTAAATCAAGTTCGGCAGAAATGAGAACAATCTGCCAGCGACCCTCCCTGCAATGACTCTTAGCTGACCTTTGTGCTTAAGGACGATTGGGCTCGGGAGGTCATCATGACGGCAGACGATATCCTCATCTTTGGCGGCAGCGGCAGTCCGAAGCTCACGCGCAAGATCTGCGAGTACCTGCACGTGCAGCCGGGGGCGAGAGAAGTGCTACGCTTCTCGGAAGGCAATCTCTTCGTGCGCGTCCAAGAAAACGTGCGGGGGCGCCGCGTCTACCTCGTGCAGTCGACGGTCTTTCCCGCCAACGACCATTTCATGGAACTCCTTTTCTGGATTGATGCGTTGAAGCGCGCGAGCGCAGAGTCGGTGACGGTCGTCATGCCCTATTTCAGCTATGCGAAAGGCGACAAGAAGGATGAACCCCGGGTCTCCATCCGGGCCCGGGTCTGCGCCGATACGATCGAGGTGGCCGGCGCCGACCGGGTGATCACGCTGGACTTGCACGCCCCCCAGATCCAGGGCTTCTTTCACATCCCAGTGGATGACCTCTACGCCCTGCCCGTCCTGTGTGAAGCGATTGTTCGCAAACAGCTGCCCGATCTCGTCGTGGTTTCCCCGGACACGGGCTTCGCCAAGCAGGCCCGTAAGTATGCGTCGTTCCTCGGCACCTCCATCGCCATCGCGGACAAGCAACGCAAGGCACACGATGAGCGCGCTGAGATCCTCGAGATCATTGGGAAGGTAGAGGGGAAGACGGCCTTGATCGTCGACGACTTCACGATCTCTGCCGGTACGCTGGCTGACGCCGCGGAGAAACTCGTCGAGCGGGGGGCCAAGGCGGTGTATGCAGCGGTGTCCCACGGGGTCTTCAGCGAGAGGTCGATGGAACGGCTTGACCGGAGTCCGATCCACCGTCTCCTGGTGACGGATTCGATCGAAACCCAACCGGTGGCGTTATCGCCGAAGGTCGAGGTCGTTTCAGTGGCACCACTCTTCGGGGAGGCGATTCGTCGCATCCATAACAGGGAAAGCATCAGTGTCTTGTTCCCGGCGTAGAGTCATGCTTGGGGGTGCGTGGGCAGGGACCACGCACCATGCCGAACCAGGGCATGGTGCCGACGCGCTGAAGCGCGCAGCTCATGCCTGGCATCCGGCGGCGGAGGAGTAAGTCCCATGGCACTTTTGGCGGTGATGGGGTGAACCTGGAGGGACACCTATGCACACGCGAACGACTCTGGCTACCGCGACCGTGTTTGGGGCTGGCATCATACTCGGCTAGCCGACCCACCATCGTCCACGGCGCGGGCAAGCACACGTTCACTAGGGAGCAGATCGGTACCCGCTACGTCATGGCCGCGACCCGTACGCTCGTCGATCCGGCGAACCCCAAGGACATCGAGCAGGTCCACGCCCTGCAGGACGCGATCAAGGTCGAGCAGAAGAGTCCCGGCAAGTTCGAGGTGCCTAACTGGGAGCAGGCCAGCCAGAAGAAGGTGCGCGAAGCGCTTATCGTACTCGGCTCGACCGTCCCCGACACCAAGCGCATGTTCGGCACGAAGGATCAAGTCGATCCGGTGCGACACCTCATCGGAAGCGCAATGGCTTGGGGGGGCAATCCCGAGCAGGCGGCCCTCTTACTCAACGTCACGCCGCCCAAGAACGACGGCACGACCGTCTACCGGCTCACCGTCAAGGACGTGCCCGTTGACGGCTTCTGGTCGATCAGCGTCTACAATGCGGACGGGTACTACCAGAAGAACGAGCACAACGCCTACTCGATCAACAACATCACGGCGAAGAAGAGCGAGGATGGCTCGGTCGTGATCCAGTTCGGCGGCTACGACGGCAAGACGCCGAACTGCCTGCCGATCACGCCGGGCTGGAACTACATGGTGCGCCTCTACCGGCCACGGAAGGAGATCCTCGACGGGACCTGGAAGTTCCCAGAAGCACAGCCGGCGCAGTGACTTGTAAGGACGCAACGCCGAACCACGCGCTGCAGCAGACGGCGGCCGCGATGCTGCTTCCTCGTGAGTTCACAGCTCTCGGCGCGGCCGCCGCTGCTGAGCTTCAACGTGTGTGCCGTGCAGGTCGGACTGCTGGGGGGTGAAAGTCCCCTGTCCAGGTAGAGGTGGAACCGAAGGACAAGCGAAGCGCCAGGGCGTCCCCGTGAGGTGGGGGCTGAAGGAAGGGTGGAGCAAAGGTGCGGGGCGACGAACCG